>DAOVAY010000029.1 GCA_030670795.1 Methanobacteriota archaeon
AACACACAATCCACGTTCACATCTTTAATCTTTGCCATGTCCCCTAGAAACAGTGCCAGCCAGCTCGTCCATGACCTTTGCACGGACCAATGCCTCGGCCCCCGATTCGGCGAATTTCCCGCCGGCTTCATCAGTATAATCAAACTCGAAATCATAGACAACGTCCATCAAGATCAGGTTATGGGGCGGCATCGGCCCGATGCTGATTTGGGACACAGCATCGCCGGCCAGCAGTTTGATGACATCCTCGGTCGAAACCTTTCCCTCGTGAATCATGAGAGTTGTGGACACAAGTCTGCGAACCAACTGCCAGACAAAATTTCTGGCCCGTACATCGAAGATGAGGAACGGTTCGTCCTCCCGAACGCCGAAAGAATCGATTGAAAGCACAGTATTCTCATTGCCCGAATCTTTTTTAGCCAGATGTCTGAAGTCATGCTCTCCGAGAAACGTGCTGCATATGTCGTTCAGCACGTTCGGGCTGATGTCTTCTCTGTTGAGGTAAACGTACCGATACCAGCGCTCTATCGCATGCCGCGGGTTGAAATCGTCAGGCACCTCCGCGATTCCGTGGAATGTGATACCATCCAGTCTGGAATTCAGAGCCGGAATAATTGCATTTTTGTCAAAGGTGGTCTCGACGGAAACCACGTTGCCGGCTGCGCTCACCCATTTGTCAGTCCTGCTGGCGCTCGTGAAAGAGCCGGCATCCGCAACAATACCCAGATCGACCATGGCTTTGAGGATTTCTCCCTCGACCGTCCGACCATCTGGCTGTCTCGCATAGCCATCGAAACGCCTGCCGTCATAGGCGAATTTCAGCGCGCAATTCATAACACAACATCGAAATTACATTTATAAATCTGATTGCATAACCCCTCCGATGCCCGACATCACAGTAATCCTCCTCGAGCCGAGATTTGCAGGCAACATCGGATTCGTGGCCAGGTCCATGGCTAACTTCGGTTTTCGAAATTTGATATTGGTGAATTCATGCGAGCTCGGGGACGACGCATACAGGTTCGCAAAACATGCCAGACCAATCATAGAGGAGGCGAAGAGCGTCAGGACCTTCGACGAGGCAATCGAATCTTTAGATCTAATTGTTGGCACATCCGGGGTGCTCTCCGAGGACGAGAAAAAGTTCAACAGGCACCCGATGACGCCCCGGGAGTTCGTGGAGCACGTGCGAAATAAGGACGGCCAGCTCGGTCTTGTATTCGGCAGGGAGGACCAGGGTCTTTCAAACCAGGAAATCGCGAAATGCGACATATTGGTTACGATTCCGACATCCCCCGATTACCCGATAATGAACATCTCCCACGCCGCAACCGTACTTTTGTACGAGTTGGGCTCGACAGAAGAGCCGGCGATTCACAAATCGCTGGCTCGCTCAACCGAGAAAGAAACACTAAACGACCTTTTCGCCAACCTTCTGGAAGATACGAATTACCCGGAGCACAAGAAGCCCAAGACCAAGGTGATGTTTCGGAGAATCGTTGCACGGGCAGACCTGTCGAACTGGGAATTTCACACGCTGGCCGGTGTCATCAGCAGGGCGAGCAAGAGCATTAAGCGCACAAAAAGCAAAAAGAAAAGTTGAAAAGGAGGGAGGGTTGTCCCTCCCTATTTACAGTATTTTACTCGGACAGCAGGTCGTCGGTCGAGACATCGCCTTCCGGCGCCGTATCGGGCTCCGGTGGCTGTTCTGGGGTCACCGGTTCTGGTGGTGGTTGAGCATCCTCATATTCTTCTGGTTCTTTTTTGCCGCCCATCTCCCGAATAACTATGATGATAACCAGGGCAATGACGATTATTATCCACCAGTAGTCCATGAATCCTCCCGACTCTGCTTCGGGTGGTTTCATTGTTAGGAAGTTACCTGTATATGCATCCGAAAGGGCGTTGCCTGCCACATCCGTGGCGTTGGTGCCTATCTCGAAGCTGTAGTCAGTATCGTAATCCAGATCACCAACGAAGGTTATGGTCACATACCTGTTCTCCGCGTCCCAGACAAAGCTCTCAACGGTGGCGCCGTCTATACTGAAGGCCGCTTCCACAGATGCTGTATCCATGGGCTCGTTGAAGACTATGATGAGTGCCCAGTTCGTGGGTACGTCTTCAAGTGCCTCCCCGGGCGCTACGATGAGTATCTCCGGGGCTGTGATATCCACTACGGTTACGAGCATAGTATCCGTTGCAGCGTTGTTGGCAGCGTCCATAACGGTCAGTGTCACCTGGTACTCACCTATGGTCAGGAAACGGTAGCTGGTGAGGAGTCCACTGATGGTTATGTCGTTCGAGCCGTCGTTGAAGGACCACACGGTGCTCACTATGCCAACATTGTCGCTACAGCCGCTGCAGTTGAGCACGACGGTGCCGCCTTCCGGGATGGTGACGTTGGCTCCGGCATCTGCAATCGGTGCGGTGATGTCCAGTACAGTGTAGACCACCGTGTCAGTAGCCTCGTTGCCCGCCGCATCCGCAACCGTCAGCGTTATCGTGTAAACACCTGGCTGCGCAAAGGTATGGAGTGGTTGAGCGCCATATAGTGTCCTGTCAGCACCATCATTGAAAGTCCATGTCCAGCTGTCTATGCCTACATTGTCAGTGCCGGTTCCGTTGAAGGTCACCTGTGTGTCTTCATTGACAGTTCTGTCAGAACCCGCATTGGCCGTTGGCAGGGTGATATCGACCACGGTTATTGTCACATCATCTGTGTCTGTTAATCCTTCATAGTCAGTAACGGTCAATGTGAACACGTAAACGCCCGGTTCCGGGAAGGTGTGGTTCACGACATCTCCGTATAAAGTGACGTTCGTATCAGTGGATGTCCATGTCCAGTTGACTATGTAGAAGTCATCTGTGGAAGCAGAGCCATCGAAGGTCATCTCAGCGTCCTCGTCAACAGTCTGGTCCGGGCCAGCGTCTGCAACAGGTGGCAGGGAAACATAGTCAAGTATCACAATGACTTCCTTGCTCGTGTCCATTGTCACCGGACCGGCACTGCCTGTGGCCGTTCCCTTAGTTGCACTCACCGAATGTGATGTGGAGTAAGTCTTTGTACTCGATGTCTGGAAGTACTCGCTCGCAACTACCCATCTGTTGTGGCCGTCAAGGCCAGTCGTATCTGTTGCGACGACGTTGTTGCCGACATCCCTCACAGTGAAGGATGTGCCCGGCAAGCCGACACCAGAGCTCTGCTGTATCGTGTGGATGTCCATGAACCAGTTGACCTGGAGCGAACTGTCCACAGGTTTGAACGCCTGTGCGTTTACCCCGCAGTCGGTCCACCATGTCGCGGGCACTGGAGTGCCTCCTTCAGTACCGTCCATCCACATGGTTTTATCATCCTCCTTGACCGTCGCCCCGGATATGTCGGTGCCTATTCCCAGGCTATGAGGCCTGAGCTTGGAAACCGACGAATTCGGCCCGTAAGTTCCAGAAAATATGTAGAAGCTTCTATAATTGAAAGGCTCTGAATGATACGAGTGTACGACATAGGCGTTCGTGAAACCGCCCACTCCGACGCTCTGGATGGCCGCTTCTATTAAGTCACAGACACCGCCAGCACCGTTCCAGTTATTGACCATTCCGGTGAAATTTATCGGCCCGACATCCGCGGAGACGCCGTCTATGGTTATGTTGAAGGTACCGTTGTCGATGGTATTCCAGCCTTCATCGTAATGGGGGCGATTTTCCCCGCAAAACAGGAATGCGGGCACGCTGACATTGTTACCGGAGATATCTGTGCCGATGCCTCCGCTGTGTGTCTTTAGCGTGGTGATGGTGGAGCCCAATGTCTTGTTCCCGGAGATGATGAGCATGTGAGACTGAAATATGTTATCGTACAGGAACTCGACTGTCGCGCCCAGGAACCCGATAGGTGCACCGGGCACGCTTCTTATCGCGGTCTGAATCATCTGTGCCACCTGGTCGTTGTCCCCGGCACCGGCGAAGTTTATCGGCCCGACATCCGCGGAGAAGCCGTCAATGGTTATGTTGAATGTGCCATCGTTGATGTCGTCCCAACGGTTTTGGTCCAACCAACAACCGCGCCAACCGGGGATTGGCTCGGGGCTCGGACCGCCGTAGATGTGTGCTGGTGATGCCTCGACGTTCACCTTGTTCTTGTCAAAGGTCGTGTTGAGTGTGGTCACATTGGAGCTCCACGTGACGTTCAGCTCCTGCTCGGCATACTGGTTGTCGAACGTGCAGTTGGTCAGGCCGACTACCGCATTCTTGGCGAGGAGGCCGCTGCCGTACTCGCCGATGTCGCCGTTCCAGTCATCACCGTTGTCAGTAATCAGTACGTCCTCGATAAAGCCTGTGGCATCCGCACTAACGATCTGGCTGTTCAAATAGATGCCGTGCCAGTAGTTGTCATGAATATTACAGTCGGTTATGTCTATCATGGCGTCGTTAATGGATTCCACGAATATTCCCGCGCCGCGGTTATCATGTATCTCCGCATTGGAGATCGTCGCATCAATGGTGCCGCCCTCCAAGCATATTCCGCTTCCATAGGCGCTCGGGTCGTTCTTATAATCACAATAAAGAGCACTTGCAACCTCGCCCCCGTCAAAGGCGAAGTCCAGGTGGTTCAATGCACCCGCACGCAATGCGCTGTTCTTCCCGCCCGGCCCGATGATATTGTTGTTCATGGTAACGGTCGTGTTTTCCGAAATGACTCCATAATCCTCACACTGATATCCGATTCTGACGCCAAAGTCATTAACATTGTCTTCATCACCCGGGCTCAAAGTGCCAGTGATCACATTGTTGTTCATATTGATATCGGTGTACAGCCTGCCGGATGCACGTATTGCACCACCAGATGATATATCTGGCCCGAAGTTACCTTGTATCGTGTTGTCATTGATAGTCGCGACCACTCTATCTGAAGTGCCGGCATAGTAATGACCGAGCTTGATGACACCGCCGAAGCTTGACCAGCAGGTATGGGTGCCTTGGAGATGGTTCAGCGTGATATCGTTCCCGGTGATATTTGTGATAGTGTTGTCCCTGGCCACGGCCCATATAATGCCGCCGGTCGTGCCTGCCCCATAGATGGTTCCGATTATGGTGTTGTTTATTATGTCGGCGGTCAGGTTATTGCAATGATGATCGGGGCTTTCCTCGAAACCCAGCTGTATGAACCCGCCCATACGGCTGCCGCTGTCTGGAGGATCGATATACTCTAAGTGGTTGTTTTTTATCAAGGCGTCAATGTTCTCCAGTGCGCAGACGTCTATGTTCTGGCCGCCTACACCACAACCTTCTTCATTGTGAAGTATGAACTCGTTGCCCTCTATTCTGGTGATGATATTTTTTACAGGGTCAATGTACCCGCTGCCCCACCAGCCGAGACTGCATATCATGCCTATATTGCTGCAGGTTCCGTAGAATCGGTTATTGATTATCGTGGCATCCAGGTTCTCGGAGGCAATGGTGGGACCATACACTCCGCCGACGTTTGGACCGCTGCCAGAACTGGGTTCGTACAGCATCACGACATTGTTGCCTTCGATGAGGACAGTGGTGTTCTTGACGACAGGGTAGTCGGGATCTGTCCAGTCAAGACCACTATTGACTGATGGATATCCGGCACTGAACACTCCGCCTATTTCATAACCGCCGATTACGTCGTTACCGACTATTGTAACATCCATGTTCTGTTTGGCCGCGGTCCTGAACAATCCACCGATCCCCCAGTCATCAGAGTACATGCCCAGATCTATAGAGTTTCTGGAGAATTCGACTGTGAGGTATTCTGTGAAAATGTCGCATCCCGACGGGCTTGAGTCCTCGCCGTAACCGAATCGGAAAGTGTCAGCCTTGGTAAAGTAATCCGACCCTATGATCTGGTTGTCAACGATTTTTGCGTTCACAGAATTATTAGCCTGGAACTTGTTGCCGCCGTCATTTCCGATAAATGTGTTGTTTGCCACAAGCGCAGTCGTGTGGTTGCTCCTGGTGTCACCGCCTTCGTTGTATCCGAGCCATATCGAGCCGCCATCGTTCTCTATCAGTGTGTTTCTCTCGACGACCGCATTGACTGTCCCGTCCTCATCAGCCAGCATGAAAATGGTCGAAGCGTCGGTGTGGGTGCTCCCGTCGTTCCGCCAGAACATGCAGTCATGCACGTTGCCAACGATTGATGTGTCAGCGTACAGGTTGACTCCATATGCGTTCTCGGAGATGTTCATGTTGAAAACCTCGACATCTATCTGGGGCGCCACAAATATCACGCCGTGTCCACCGTTATTTATGATGTTGTTGTCCGAAAGAACATAGTTGATATTGAAATTTGGCGTGGTCATATTACCAATTCCAAGGCCGAAGCCGATGTTGTCAGAGATGTTGTTGTTTTGTAAGAGAGCCGGTAGACAACTGTCGAATATCAGGCAGTGGGAATTGTCGGCGATTAGGCTGTTGGTTATGCTGACCAAGCCAGATTGCATGTATATGCCACTCCATTGATCCGGAGGCAGGTTTGTGTTGTTTCCAGCGCCATGTATCTCGCTGTTCTGCACGTTTAATACGGCTCCAGGTCTGACCCATAAATTGTAATTCGACACGTTTGCCACTATGGATGAGGCATCGGCATCAGAACCGTCCATCGGGTTCAAGCCATCTCCGCCGTCGAACAGGTTGAGCGTGCCAAGAACCTCTATCTGGGTCCTATTGGCAGCTGTACAATTCATGAACAGGGTTGTGTTTGTCAGCGTCAAGCTTGTGCCCATCGGTATCGTAAGGTTACCGGTCAGGTAAATTACATCGTCCGTATACACTTCCGCACCAGCGACTGTCCATTCCCCTGTCATAACGTAGGTCGTATCCACGGTCGGGGCGGAGGGCTGGCCTGCAAAGACCATGCCTGCGCTCATCAGTACTGTGCTCACCATCATTATCGATAATAGTATAGCTCCTACTCTCTTCATCTTCATCACCTATATGAATTTATTAGTGAGGTAGTGAAACTTCATATTGTATATAAAATTGGGGGAAAAACACATAAAATACTGATAGATTGCAGACATTAGTATTATTCTGTATAATTATTGTATAAACGTAGGCTTGACCGTTTCAGAACTTTCTGCTGTATCATCTTCTTCAACATAGTCTTTGTCCGCTTCTCCCTCTGGCTCCATCTCTTCGGCAGGTTCCCTTTCAGAGAGGAAATCCGACACGCCTGGAGGTTTGCGGCGCATTAAGAGGGCAAATACCACGGCCAGAATGGCAATGAACAAGACCCACCAGTACGATGCAAGAAACAAAAAGACCGAACCTCCTGGCACAACGGAGGATGTGACCTCTATCTCTTCCGAATACGGGGACTCGTTGGGAATTGGGTTGGTATCGAAGGATGTGATAACATAGTAGTATGTGACACCTTCCTCGACGTTGGTGTCCTGCCAGGAGGTCTCGTTCGGCCCAAGTATGGCCACTATCTCATAGCGCCTGCCAGATTCCTCGGAACGATATATTTTATACCCGCCAAGGTCAGGGTCAGTGCCTGCAGACCATTCCAGTTTCACATTGCCCTCTTCATTGACGGTCACTGATAGCCCCGAAGGAGGTAAAGGTGCCTCGTCATCCATCACTTCGAATGTGGCATTGACCCAACTACCACTGTTTCCCCGGTTGTCCGTGCCGCGTATCCAAATAATGTATGCCTCTTTAGAGAGAGATGAGATGTTCACATACCCTGAGACCGGTTCAATGGACGAATCAAAGGTGCCGTCGGTCGGTTCTAAAGAGCAGCCAGAAGCGTCGGAGGCAGGTATGGTCGGCAATATGAGCCATTCCGCACCCGTTATTGGAGAGGCGCCGGTTTCTGTATCGTCAATTACAGTGTCGATGAATATCTTGCCTACGGAGGTTCTTGGATTCTCTGGAGAAATGACTATACCGTTCACGACATCGGGGCCCATATCATCATAGACCGTCATGGAAATGGATTCCCAGTCACACCAGTTGCCGGCCCCATCCTGACAGCGTACCCAGAGAGTGTAACTACCCTTGTCCCAAGAGGATATATTGACCATAGCTGTAACACTCTCAATAGATGTTCTACCCCCTATGTTAAGGAAATCCATGGATCCCGTTGGATGGCCCTGGGAGGGATATGTGGATGAAACACACCATTCAGCCACAGAGATAGAAGAATTGCCAGTGCTTGAATCATCAAATGTAGCGTTCAACCACAAGAACTCATGGGAAATTCCCAGAAAGCCAGGAGAAAATGTAGGCCCGATTGATACTGTGGGTGATGCAATGTCTAACATTTCTATCGTAACATGTTTTGTTGCATCCAAGGTCAATGTACTGTTGCATTCATCAAAACCAAAGGCTTTCAAGACAATAGCGTATGGGTCAAAGGCTGTAATATTCCCTGAATCGTTCTCGACATACTCCTTCAATTGCAAGGTTTCTATTCTGCCATCAATGTCTGTAGAACCCTCGAACACTGAATTATTATGAATGTCCCAAATGGAAACGTTCGCATCATATATCGGTACGTTGTTGCATGAAACATGCAAATCCAGATTCCACATGACAGTCAGGTTGGAACCCGATTCGATGGTGACCGCGGTCTTGTCAAAGGTGGTGTTCAGGAACACAGGATGGGAATCGGAGGAAATGTAAAGGACATTTGCGCTGGCCTGTCCTATGGTACTGTGATTGATTGTAGGGGATGATGAGATGAGTCTGACGGAGTTGGTGCCGTTCTTTAGAGTGCAGGATTTCAGAGAGGCATTATCCACAGAATGGAGATAGATATTAGTAGTTCCCAGGTTGGCAGTCACACCATTCAACGACACGTTGGATGAATGAATAGAATACATATTGGTGACGCTTCCCGAGAGAACTGTTTCGGAGATGGTCAGGTTGTGTGCGGAGTTGGAGTATATCCCAAAGCGCCCATCGGAAAGACTGCTGTTGGTAATCATGATGTCAGAGCAGGAAATGAGAGCCAGCTGGCCGACATTGGTGAGAAGGGGCTCCGAGATGTTCATACCTTCAAGATTCAGTCCGCTAATTTGATAATAATACATTATCGCCTGACCGTTCACTGTGTTGTTCGTTGGGATGCTGTTGTCCCATGTGGAGCCATCGGTTTGCAGGTAAAGGCCGGTCTGGGCATCATTTTTGACCATGTCATTCCTCCAGAATGAGTTATCAACGCTCGATGTCAAGAGACCTATACCATTTGTATTGCTCCAAAGATTATTGTCGTACACGCAGTTGTCTGATGCGGATTCCTGGAGCCAGATGCCATATCCGTTGTTCTCAACGATGTTATCATGGACATTGGAATGACTGGCTCCCACAAGACTGATGCCGCTTGCGCCATTAGATGCAATGTTGTCATGGACATCCATGTAATCACTCTCGGCAATGATTATCTGACCGAGATTCGCCATGTTGGGTTCCAGAACAGTGTGCCCATTCACCTGGATGGGAGAGGAAGGTAGACCATTGATATTATGGAAATATCTCAACCACTCGTTGTTCACCGTGTTGTTGGCCGGAAACTTGTTATTCAGCGCATCCAGGCCAATGTGGAATCCATACTGGGCATCATGCTTGGTGATGGTATTGTTGAACATGATATTGCCAGACGCTCCTGCCTCCACGGCCAATCCATTGCCATTGTATCGTAATTCATTATCGTGGACCGATGTGCCCGAAGAATCGTGCAGTCTTATCCCAGTAGCAGTGCAGTTCTCAATAACATTGTCATATATCCTAGCACCCCACAGATTGGATTCAATCCTTATGCCGTCACCTGAAATTTGCGGGCTGGAAAACGAGCCTGTGCGGTGCATGATGTGGTTTCCAGATATTTGTGTGCTGTTCGAGGAATACACCCAGATGCCCGGACCGGAGCCAGTTTGCATCGTGTTGTTGACTATGTACCCATTAACGCGCCTGGTCGGATAAGCCCAGGGCGCCGGGGCAGAACGGGCATCACTGTCATCCAGCCAGCCAATCCGTAGTGCGGCACCACTCACGTCCTGAAAGATGTTGTTCTCAATGACCACATCCAAATCGTTTATGGCCTTTATGCCCAGGCCGCCAGAGTCCATAATGCCTTCAAAGATATTGTCCCTTACTATCACGGTTGCGCTCTCCGGTGTGGTATCTGGAGTTCCAGCCTTGAACCAGCCAAAGCTTATCCCCCCACAGGACATCAGGCCATCTGGATGATAGATGTGGTTACCAGTCACATTAGCATCAAGATAGATAAGGGCACACACACGCAAAGCACCGGCCACCTGATTGGTTATGTTGTTGTTCAGTATGGTGATGTTGACATAGTTACATGCTGGCTGTGTGTTGATTTCCTTTGCAAGTTTGCCCACGTGAACTCCATTTGTGGTCTTATGCCCCAGAATGTCATTGTTCGACATGTTGAAGCGTATATATTCCCTTGCAAAGACCATCATTGTGCCTTTTTTATTGGATCCCTCACAGCAGATGCTGTTGCCAGTTATGTTGGTATATATCACGCCAACTGGCTCCTCGATGATTGATGAACCCATAAAACCAAGGCGTATCTGTGGACCGCCCAGATTCTCAGACACGTTACACTCTGATATGTCAATGCTCAGAGTTGTGAGGCCAGGCACGCCGCCGATGCGCAGGCCACCACCCACATTGTACTGGATAGTGGTATTCAGTAATGTTATGTTCAGGCGGTTACCGCCAACGGCTTGCAGACCAGGACCTCCATTGGATAGTAGTTGGCTCCCAGAGATGAAAAGGTTGGAAACATCCCCTATAACAGAGATGCCCGGACCATCATTGTCATGTATCATGGAATCAACGACGGTCAGTTTATCCATCGAGACTAGGGTATGCGTGTCGTTCCTCACGAGAATACCGTTGTACTGGCAATCATGGATGGTAGTGTTGGACATTGTAAAATTGGACGAATCCACGACAATGCCATTGGCACACTCGTATATTTCTGATCCAGCTATTGTAACATTGTCCGATAGCATCAAAGCACCGGTGAGTTCGTCACTGGCCAGACCGCCCAGTCTACCGCAGTGGTTAAGAAAACTGTTCCTCATATGGAAGGAAGCGGTATCGTTAACATGGAAGTCAAAGCCTAAGCCAGGGGTCATGCCGTTGGTGATGTGGGAAGCATCCCATTTCGTGGACATATCGTCATCCGTGTCATTGAC
Organism: Methanobacteriota archaeon; assembly: GCA_030670795.1. GTDB lineage: Archaea > Thermoplasmatota > Thermoplasmata > SG8-5 > SG8-5 > SG8-5. The sequence continues at coordinate 11,202 of DAOVAY010000029.1, forward strand.
ATAAAATGTCGCACCATCCCAAACCCCAATCCTATATTCGCCTTGATAATGAGTGGAATTCATCTGCAGTGTCACATTCACGAGTTCCAACATTCCCGTCCCAGTGATTGTCAGGTTTCCGGTCAGCACAATTATCTCGTTCGAGTAATTCTCGTACCCATTCACAACCCAGTCTCCATTTATGTACTGGATATTATCGATAGAATCATTTGGAAGAACCACGTCAGCCAAGGAGTTATCTATAACCAAGGATAATCCGCTGACAATTATTACAACAATAACTAAAGTGGTGATGATTTTATTTTTCATATAATCTCCTGGAATTTGAATTATTGCCTTGCAAGACATGCTTATATAAAACAATTTAGTCTAATCGACTATTCAATAGATATAGCTGAGATAGAATAATATATAGGGTCATATTTTGGCCTGCACATAAGAATTTAGAGGCTTCCTATGGGTGAATTCCAGATACATGGATTTATTGCGTCAATCATAATCATTTATGTCATAGAGGCATTTCTCCTTGATTTCCTGAGGAAGAGATGGAAAAAGCTGGATGATTTTCTTTCACTCATGTCCCTGGACAAAGTGCCCAACAAGGTTAAATGGTGGTTCATGGCCAGTTTTGGCATTGGCAGCATCTTTCTTTACACATATTGCACGGTGTGCAAGATATACGGTTATGATGGTGTCGGGGACGACCGTATTTTCCTTGACTGGATATTCAGGGACCTCCTGGGAATTCTTCCATGGTTCGTCTGGGGCTGTATCCTGGCCGGTCTTGTCACCAAGTTCCTCACTGAGGGAAGGCTCAGGCTCCCGAAGAGCATGATAGGCTCTGGATTGTTCGCCTCTATAATCCCCATCTGCTCTTGCGCCGCGGTGCCGATGGCCCACGGAATGATGATGGGACGGCAGATGCGCGTCCGGTCGATAATCACTTTTCTGATAGTGGTGCCAGTACTCAGTCCGGTGGTTTACATACTGGCCATAGGCGAGGAAATGTATCTCTATCTCATCATGGAGATTATTGCTGTATTTGTTCTGGCAATGCTCACCGGCATTTTCATAGAGAAGATGGTGGGCGTGAAGATGGATGATGACCCCGGAGCAGGATGTTATTCATGCAAGGGATGCAAGACATCTCATATGCAGGCTGGTAGGTCATCAGCAATGCTGGCTTCCTGGGACCAATTCACGTATCTTTTGAAATATATATTATTCGGCATAATTATAGGGTCCGCCATTTCAGTCTTCGTCGAGCCCGGCGACCTGGCTGCCCTATTCGGTGGTTCAGAATTAGGTTTCTTCGCCAGTATTCCTGGACTGGTACTTATTGTCTGTATTGCAATACCGCTTTTCATCTGTTCGGGTGAAGATGTCATTATACTTGCTCCTCTACTGGCAATGGGCCTTCCAATGGGTCATGCAGTTGCCTTTGCAATAGCCGGAAATGCCATCTGTATTACAGCGGTTCCGGTTCTCAATGCTACCTTTGGAAAGAAAGTTACTGTACTCGTATTCATCGCGTTCTTTGTCGGGGCTATAGCCTTGGGTCTGGCCATAAACACAATAGTCTGGGCCTTTACCTGAAAAGGTCAATCATCGCTGTCTGGCTTTAAGGGTTTTCTCATGTAGAAGAATAGGCCAACTGTGGCCACTGCCAATATCGCAACCGTGATTATGGAATTGTTCAGCGACCAGCCGGATTCTGAATTGGGCAGTTCTCCACCATTATTGATGTCGCCTGGCCCAATTGGCGTACAGTTCACTATATTGGACATCTGGCCCTCCCCTGCAGGATTCACGCAGGAAACATGATAGAAATAAGTTTTGCCATTCTTAACACCGGAATCCATGAAATTTAGTATGGAGCCAAGCCCCGTCAGGAATGACATGTTACTTGCATCGTCTCCACGATATATTTTGTAGCCAGTGATATCCAAGCCACCATCATCTTCGGGTTCAGCCCATTGCAGAAGTATCTGGGCATTGAAGGGCGTTGCAACAAAGTCGATTGGAGCACCAGGCGGAAGAGGACGGAAAGGTGTTGCACTGATTGATGCAGACATTGGCCCCTCGCCCACCCTATTGACTGCGGAAACCTTATACACAATTTCATGGTCATTGATAAGACCGATATCTATATGCGAAAGCGATGGACCGATGGTGATGAGGGGAGCCAAGCCAGATGTATTAACACCCCTGTAGATTATGTAATTTAAAATGGGCGAATTCCCGTTGGATATGGGAGATTCCCAGTTCAGTGTTACCTTGCCATCACCTGGAATTGCCAGTATATTCCTTGGTTCTGTGGGAATGGAGGGGGCAGCACCCAGTGTTGCTTTTGCAATCTCTGATATATCTCCCTCACCAACCGAATTATTGGCCGAAACAGCATAATAGAACGTCTGGGAAGCTGGAAGGTCAGTATCATTGTGCTCTGTGGATGTAGTAGTTCCAATAAATGCCATGTTACCGGCATCTGGCCCTCGGTGAATATTGTAAACTGTCAGTGTTGAACCACCATCATCTGTCGGAGGATTCCAGGAAAGAACCACATAATCATAACCGGCAATGGTCTGAATGTTCACAGGGGCATCCGGAACGCCGACAGGAACCACGCTGGTTGTGTCAGAATATGAGCCCTCGCCAACATCATTGACCGCGGATACTGCATAGAAATATTCCTGGCCATTGGTCAGGCCAGCGTCATCAAATGAGGTGGAATCACCTATAGAGGTCAGAAGTTGCATATCGCTTTGGGATGTACCTCTGTAGATGCGATATCCTATTATCTGGCTGCCTCCATCGGAAGGTGTAGACCAGGACAAGGTGGCCTGTGAATCGTCTCCAGCACAACTAAGGCCAGTTGGTGCATCGGGCAATTCTGCCAGCGAAAGTGAAACATTTACGCTGTCAAATCCTATTATTTCGGGTGTGCAGTATGTTGGATATTCCTTGTACCTGAGAAATCCCACATCCAGATATTTGATAGTGGAGGTTTCCGCTTCAGCAGTGTGCTTAAGTTCTCCTTCAATAAAGAGATAAAGACCTGTCTCGTTCCGCACCAGTCTAACAGGCTTGTTCATGAATATAGAATATGCAAAATCATCGCCAGTGGTGTAAACAATGTCTGAGTCGCTTGAGCCATGTAAGTAGATGGAAGCCTTGTTGTTTGTTTCTGACTGGTCTCCCCAGCCAAATGCATATATCTGGTCTCCATAGGCGTCCAGCAGCCTGATCTCTGCCCGGCCAAGGTTGAAATCCTCGCAGACAGCAACACATTCAATTACAGACTCAATATCAAAATAGCCAGATACCGGGATTTCTGTCTGAATATAAGGCCCAAACCATAGATATTCCGATGTCCCTGTGAAACTTACAGGAGTAAGGTATGAATCACCATCGACAGTGGCGAGACCGATTCCTTCTCTGGTCCAACGAGCATTCAGATCAGAACCATCAAAATCATCGCTCCAAATCTCTGTGGCTGCCCTTCCCATTTGTGGTAACGCTATTGATGATAAAAATAATATTGCTAGCATGACGATAGCCACTTTTCTGGGATTCACTTTCCATGTGTGATTCATCTTTCTTCCTTCACTAATATACACCAAGGAATAGAAAATATTTGTGCTGCTATGGACTACGCTGCCAGCGGCTCCCCAACGATCCTGTCCCGCTCCTTCAGGAATTTCTTCTTGTTCTTGCTGGGCACCATCGCCCCGGCTGCGATGTCATGGTCCCCTTATTTTGCAAAATCAAAATATATGTGTTGTGCTTGACCACAACCGTGAACTAATGCCAAAGGTAGTTGTTATCGGAATGGGTTACGTCGGTATACCAGCCGCTGCCCTGTTCGCGGACGTTGACGGCTTCGATGTAGCCGGGGTACAGCGCCGCTCTAAACGCTCAGGCTGGAAAATCGACTGGCTGAACGAGGGGAAAAATCCGATAGGCGGCGATGAGCCCGGCCTTGATGACCTCATAGAGCGAGTTCATGAAAAGGGAACTTTCAAGGTCACCGACGACATCTCGATTTGCAGCGACGCGGACGCCATCCTGATCGACGTCCAGACACCCACCGACAAGGACAGAATTCCGAGATATGAATCTCTCCGCGAGGTCTGTAAAAACCTCGGGCCGCACATGAAGAAAGGCGTCATGATAGTCATCGAGTCCACCGTCGCTCCGGGCACCACCGACAACGTCGTAAAACCCATGCTCGAAGAAAGCTCGGACATGACTGCCGGCTCCGATTTTTCGCTCGTGTTCTCATACGAGCGCGTCATGGTCGGCAGGCTCATTCACAACATCGTGAACCTTCCGAGAATTGTCGGAGGCATCGACGAGGAGAGCACACAGCGAGGTCTGGCTCTTTACAAAAACATCGTCAAGGCAGAGTTGTATCCAACCGATGCTCTAACCGCTGAAGTCGCCAAGGTCGTTGAGAACACATACCGCGACGTCAACATCGCCTTCGCCAACGAGGTGGCCCTGATCTGCGAGAGCCTGGGTATAGATTCTTATGAGGTGCGGAAGCTCGTCAACACCCTGCCGAACGACCCGTCGAAACCGGCGGCGAATCCGGTCAGAAACATGCATTTTCCCGGAGCCGGCGTGGGCGGCCACTGCCTTCCGAAGGACCCCTGGCTGCTGAAATACGGGCTTGACCAGTACGGCAAGTTCCAGTTTCACCCCGAGGTTATTGTGGGAAGCAGACAGGTCAACGCCTCTATGCCGAAGCACACAGTCGACCTCATCGAATCCGCACTCAAAGAATCTGGCCGGGAGATTCAGGGCACAAAAGTCGCCATTCTCGGGGTGGCATTTTTGGAGAATTCGGACGACACCCGCAACACCCCGTCACTCGACGTTTATGAAGAACTCGAAAAGAGGGGAGCTAGACCTGTTTTGCACGACCCGCTCGTCCGCGACTTCGAGAAGCCGTTCACAGCAGACATCGAGGAAGTCCTCAAGGATGCGGACGCGGTGGTTCTTGTCACAGCCCACAAGGAATATCATGACCTTACACCCGACTATCTGGCCGGCCTTATGAAAAACAAGGTCATGGTAGACGGCAGAAATGTTTACGACGGTGATAAATTCAAGACAGCTGGCTTTGTTTACAGGTGTGTTGGAAAGGGAACGTATTAGCTAGTTCTTATTTTTGGCCCGCCCCATCCTGAGGGTGGGTCATTTCCCGCCCCATTCATTTGGTTAGCCCCCCACCCGGCTCCTGCGCCGGCTCGACCCATCCCCCTCTCGCCTGCTCGGAGCTTACGTTTATTTTTTCACATAAGGGTGTTCAAAAATCTACATCAATGCTAGGAGGGCGAAAACCTTAGCGTCTGCGACAAGGTTCTCTATCTTCGAGCACTCGTTTGGCTCGTGGGCTGTTTCCTGGTTCGTCGACCAGACAGCTGCCGGATAACCATTCTTTCTGAAGATGGCGGCGCAAGTACCCCCACCGATTCCTATTGGCTTCGCCTCGAATCCGTAAACCTGGCCAATCGCCTTCTGCAAGTTCTGGACGATGTCCGAGTCTATCGGTGTGGCCGGGGGAGCGGGTGTTAAGCGCACTTCCTGAAGTTCTATTCTGGCCCCTGTCTCGATGCCGACCTTTGTCGCCACGCCCTTCATGGTTTCCACGATTTCCTCGAGGTCGTGCAATGGCAGAATCCTGCAGTCCATGTAGAAGATGTCCTCGCCGGGCACCGTATTTATATTCGGAACATTTGCTTCTCGCTTCGTAGCCTCGAACGTCGAAGTCGGAGGATAGAACATCACATCCTCCTGGTTGTATTTCTCGTAAAGTGCGGTGGTGATGCGGTCGATGAATCGCGATGCGGCAACCATTGCGTTGATGCCTTTATGCGGACGACTGGCATGCACCTGCTTTCCCTTGGTCACGATTTTGATTTGCAGGTGGCCCTTCTCGACGACCTCGATGACCTTTCCCTCGGGGTCTCCGAAGTCCGGCACGAGTATCAAGTCGTCCTTGGAAAACAGACCCTGCTGGACCAGGTACTTTATTCCGAACTTACTGCCGACCTCCTCGTCTGCCACAAAGCAGAGCTTGACGTCGCGTTTCGGCTGTATTCCGGCATCCACAATCGCCTTTGTCGCGAAGATGGACGCAATCAGCGACTGGCCATTGTCCTCGACCCCCCTCCCTATCAATTTTCCGTCCTTGACGATAGGGTTGTGGGGCTCGCTGTTCCAAAGTGTAATATCGCCCACTGGCACGACATCCGCATGCGAGACAATCCAGAGCGGCGGCAGCCGCTCTTCCGTCGGTTGTGTGACCTCCGGCAGCTGGCTGTTGCTGCCTTTGACAGTGACAATAATGTTGGGGCGGTATCCTGCTGAAACACGGCGGTCCGGTGCTTCGACGACCTCGATGTTTTTGAAGCCCAGGGCCTTGCACATGTCGACGATATAGTGCGCCTTCTTCGCCTCGCCATCGCCACCGCTTTCCGGCGCAATGGCAGGTATCCTGCAGATGTTGGCAAGGGCGTTGACCATCTCGTCCTGCATGTTGTCAATGGAATCCAGCAGTTCTTTCAGCATACCACCAAGTAGCATGTGAAACGCCCATCGTTGATAAAACTTTTCGGGCAGTTTCAGGAGCCAGGTTTCATGACCCTCTCATACCAGTTCATGACTTCTTCTTCTTCGTCCGAACCGCGGTCCATGATGAGCCTCATGCCGACCTGTTTTGAGAATTCACGGACGACTGGCAACCCATTCTTATCACCTTCGTAATCCCAAATCGTAAACTCCTTCTTTCCCACCCTAATGCCGCATCTGAAAGCGGCAATCATCTTTCCGTCTTTGAATACGACGAACGAGGAGCCAAGGCCGAATTTCTTCCTAATCCACGGCAAGAGGTAGGCCGAAAGGCGGTCGCGGTTAGTCACTACGGTGTCGATCTGGCTTTCGACCGAACCGAAGATTTTCAGGTCGTCCTTCACAAGCCAGTATAACGAATCGTCACCCTCGACAAAATACCCTTTCATAAGCTTTCCCTCGTCCTCGAACTTCTTGAGAAGGCGCCGCAATTCGCCCATCCGATACTCGCCTTTCAGGCAAATGGAGAGATGTTCGGCACTGAAAATCCCGAACGACT
>DAOVAY010000031.1 GCA_030670795.1 Methanobacteriota archaeon
GAACGGGCACGCGAGCTGGAGCGTTTGGAAAAGGTGATGGCAGAGCAAGACAGTGTAATATCAGAGGTCAAGGACGTTGACGGCTCCATCACCAAACTCTTCAATATGGCGGATGAGGAGCACAAGAAAGTGGTAGCTCTATCGAACCAGGCACAGGAGATTCACGACCGAATCACACTGATCATTAAATCTGTGTCTCACCTGGTCGCGGAAGCCAACAAGAATCACGAAGCATACGTGAAGCTCAAGGAAAGGGCGGATGCTTACCATCAGAAGGCCGTCGAGATGCGAGAGAAATTGATGGCCATGAGAAATCTGAAGCGCGACGAAGTTAGAGAGGCCAGGAAGCAGATAAAAGAGCAGAACATAGCGGTAAAAACGGCCCTTTACGACGAGAAGAAACGTGAAAAGGCGGCCGATGATGCTCTCGATACCTTATTGAAGAAGGGCAAGGTTGAGATCAAATGAGCGACATGAAGGTGGCCGTGATACTGGCCGGAGGAGTCGGGAAGCGTCTCAGGCCCCTCACAGAGTATCGACCGAAACCCCTTATCCCCGTGGCTGGTCGTCCGTGCATTGATTATGTGATGCGCTCTCTCGTGAAAGGGGGTTTCGACCAGCACATAATCACGACTGGCTATCTGTCCGACCGGTTGATTAAGCGTATAGGAGATGGAACGCAATACGGTGCCACGATTGTGTATTCTTTCGAGGCGGAGCCTGCCGGAACCGCGGGTGCGGTGAAGAAAGTCGGCAGTTTTCTGGATTCGACCTTCTTGGTGGCCAGCGGGGATGTTTTGGCTGATGTGGATATAGGCGCATTGTACGAGTACCACAAGAAAAAGGGTGCGATGGCTACGATGGCGTTGACCAAGGTGAGCGACCCCACAACCTTCGGTATTGTAGATTTGGACAAGGAGAATATGATAACGCGCTTTCTTGAAAAACCATCTAAAAAGGAAATTTTCTCCAACCTGATTAATGCGGGCATATATGTACTCGAGCCAGAGGTTTTGGATTACATACCAGAGAATCAATTGTTCGACTTCTCCAAACAGGTATTTCCCGCTCTACTGGAGGAGAAACGCCCGGTCTATGGAAAGAAAATCAAGGGCATATGGAGGGACATCGGTAAACCCTCTGATCTGCTCGAGGCCAGCCTGGACATTGTTGAGAGAGAGGGCCAGAAAATAAGTATCGAGAAGGTCAAAACCAAAGGCAAGATTATCCTGGGGAAGAATTCGGCCATTGAGAAGGGCGTGAAAATCATAGGTCCCGCCTATATCGGTGACGACGTCTATGTAAGCTCTGGCTCGGTGATAGACAACGCCTGCATCTACAACAACGTATTCATAGACAGAGATGTGGAAGTAAAGGACAGCATCATTCTAGACGGAAGCAAAGTGGGCTGGCAGAGCGTAATAAAAAAGAGCGTGATATCGCGGGACTGCCAGATAGAAGAGGATGTCAAGATAATCAACAGTATCATGGGCGACAACATGAGTGTGAAGATTCACTCCCGGTTGGAAGACGCCAACCTGGTTCCGCCCACCACCTCGAATAACAACAAAGAATAAATATCCAAACGACACTTCTTAAATCGATGATTTCTGGGTCTGGCTTGAAATTGACCTCCAAAGACAAGGTGCTTTTACACCTCAAGGGTTACTGGCAGCATAGACAGGACAAGGAGTTCCCTGTCGCACTCACTCAAAAAGGGATTTCTGAAATGACTGGCGTAAGGCTCAGCCACGTTCCCCGAACAATAAAACGCATGTTTTCTAGAGACCTTGTCAACGAAGTCAAGGCTCATGTCCAAGGAGAGAGCAGGAGATATAAAGTCTATTTTTTGACTGAGAAGGGCATGCTGGAGGCAAATCATGTCCTTGACCGTCTGAAGGGCCAAAAAGTTTTTGTCGACGGCGTCGAGGGAAGTGTCGGGGAGCTTCTGGAGGCGGAAGAGGACGCATACAAGCTACGGTTGTTGATGCGTCTGGCTGGTGAGGACATATCATCGCTTAAGAAGAGGCCGGTTGTTGTGGGACCAGTGCCGGAGGTTTCAGATTTTGTGAATAGGGAGGATGAGCGAGCACATCTTGGCAGGATGCTGTCTGACTCAACTTCGAAGATCATGGTCATTTATGGGAGTCAGGGGTATGGCACATCTGCCCTGGCCGCCAAATTCACAGGGGAGGTGACCAGCAAATGGTCCGTGTGCTGGGTAGAGGTAAAAAATAGTTTAGACGAGATGACTGCGGTTATGACCGAAGCACTCGAGCACCTTGACCCTGAGACGGCAGAGCACTCAATAAAGGTTGATAACCCGGAGAAGCTGGTCAGCACCCTCAATGGAAAAAAGGTCATCCTGGTCTGTGATGGTTATTTTGATGTTTCGGACGAGGTGGTAGAATTCTTCAACGGTCTAGTTTCTGCCATTAGGAATACGGAGGACTTCAAAATCCTGGTCACGGCCAGGGAGGACACGCCTTCTTACAACCGCTTCTATACGATACTGGACATACACGACGGGGTGGTCGGAGAAGTGCACATACGCGGTCTGGACCAGGAACACTGCAAAACGATTCTCGGCACATCGGACATTGAGCCAGATGCGCTAAAGCGCCTCTTTCTCTTCACAAGGGGCTGCCCCACCACGCTGAAGTTACTGGCCTCAGAGAACATAGATGAGCTGAAAGCAAAAACCAAATTCTCACCGGAGGAAATTAAACTCATGCTCTTTCTGAAGAGCCAGATAAAAAATCAAAAATCAAGATAACCGATTTTATATATCAAATAAAACTTGTACGAAATTCTCATCCGGATTTACTTCTAGCATATGATAGGTCACCGCTTTGATGTCTGTTTTGAACCCGTGCCTGGAAGCGTCCATCTTCTCCCCTCGAGCTTTGCTGGTAAGTTTGTTGCCCGAGATATTAACCTCGAACTCGGAAAACAACAGTTCCTCGACATCGCAGATGTATAATAATTCGGACAGCCAGTCGACCAGCAGCCGCCCCAAATCTTCCGCGTTCACATCAACCTTCATTTCCCCGACCGCCTTGACGGATGAAGCGTCGGCCATGATGTCGAACATGGCATATGCCGCGTTCTCGAAAGCCTCTCCAAGATTCTTCCCGCTGGCTTTGATTGCGATGTCGGCCGTATGATCAATCACCTCATAGCGTTCAGGCATGATATCAGATTGCAGAAGCATACGCGGTTTAATAAATCTTCCGAGAACTATCTCAAGGTTAGATACAAGACAATGATTAGGACGATTATCACAATCAAGGCCCCGATGATGAGGCCGATCCTCTTGATATGGTACGTGAAGAGCCCCAGCGTCTTGTCTGCTGCGAACTCGTAGCGGTGTGTCTCTGTAGGCGATGGCTTTCCAATTCCCTCATATCTGCCTTTGATTACGTTCATTGGCCTGGCAATCTTTCGCCGTCTAATAAGTGTTTTGTGACCGCGTGTTAAAAACGGTAATGTTATTATCCAGAAATCCTTTTACTTGCTTCATGGTAGACGTAGGGAAGATAGAAAGAAAGATTGACAAGGGCGCGTCCATAATCTGGTTCGGAGCGATATTCGCTGGGCTTGTTGTATGCATCGTGGGCCTCCTATGGTTCCTTGATTTACAGGACATTATCAGGATTGACATATGGTCCATCTGTTCAATTCTTCTAATAATAGCCGGAATCGGCGTGATTGGATTTGCCCTCTGGCTGAGGTCGTTGATTAAAAGTTAGAATCCCACCAATGCCGTGACTCCAAGCGTGCCTTCTCCAGAGCCCGCGCTTCCGATGAGGAGAGGCGCTTTTTTGCCGGTGGCCCTCGAGAACTCCTTGCCCAGCTGCACCAGGTCTTCATATAAGTGATTTCCTTGGACCAATAAGATGGCGGATTTTACAACCCTTCCTTGAAAGGCCAGCCACTTGGACTTGGCAAGCTGCTCTACGATTGAGAATGTGGCGTTATCTCCGTCCCATTCAGCAACGTCCATTGCAAATATCTGGCTGGATTTGAAGCAGTCGCTTAGAGATTTTATATCTGCCTTCCCGACAGAATTCGATAATTGATTGATGGGGGATGCCAGCACGCTGTTCATCACTCTAAACGCCTTGGCGATTGGAAGGTTGGGCGCCTCGGAAATTATCATGTCATTTGGTATAACAAGCACCCCGTCCGCGTATTCCATAAGCAGGTTTAGCTGACCTTTTGCAATCTCCTTTCTCCCTTCCACGGTGAACGGTTCACTGACAACGCATAAGCTTGTGCATCTCTGATGCTGAGCGGCCCTTGCAGCCAGCACCGCAGCCCAACCGCCTGTGGAGCCTCCTAAACCAGCCACGATGAATGCCAGGTCGATGTCACCCAGTCGTTCACCCAATTTCCTCTCAGTTTCAGTTCCGGTCAGGCGCGATGGCCTTACTATGCTTCTCGCGTCCTTTTCCACCCTACCGACATCCACCAAAAACGGTTCTGTCTCTGCGAGCCCCTTCAAGACATTTGGCTCCGAACTGATGGCCATCTTCCGATTCACCTTTTCCACTCCCCCTTCCACAATCAGGTTGCATCCGGTTCCCCCACAGCCTATCAGCGTCGTTCTCGGCTTAACGGGTGCTTCAGGTCCCTGTAAGACATACGGCTCAGCTCTCGCATCGTCTGGCATATGTCAATCATAATGCGGAGTAATGTAAAAAGGATTTGGACTGGAACAAATATTATATATTCCCATGCCCCTATCAAAGCCCATGTCCGACGAGGATGAGCTCGGCATGATTCACGTCTATACTGGCGACGGCAAGGGAAAGACAACGGCTTCTCTTGGTTTAGGCCTGAGGTCGGCAGGTCACGGTTACAGGGTTTTGATGATACAGTTTATGAAAGGCCAGATAAATTACGGGGAATTGGAGGCCGTCAAGAATCTGCCAAACTTCGAGATTGTCCAGTTCGGAAGAGCAGAGTTCGTTGACAAGGACAATCCCGCGGACGTAGACGTCAAGCTGGCTCGGGACGGTCTGGAGCACGCCAGAAAGGCGATGAGGGAAAGAAAATATGATGTCCTGATATTGGACGAGATAAACGTGGCTGTTGAGTGGAATCTTATCAGTGTGAAGGAGGTTCTCGATTTGCTTGAAACAAAGCCAGACCACATGGAGATGGTCCTGACCGGCAGGCACGCACCACAGAGCTTCATTGACCTTGCCGATACCGTGACAGAGATGAAGGAGGTCAAACATCCTTTTACGAAAGGGGTGCTGGCCAGAAAAGGGATTGAGCATTGAGGTCTTGATGAGGTACTCCACATGACGCCCAAAAGCTTCACATGTTTTTCTGTACTCATTCTCTGTATCGGGCTTGTTATTTCGTCTTTTTCTCTGCCCGTTGTTTCGACTGCCCAGGAAATTGATGGTGTAAGACAATCCTCGCAAGGCAACTGGACGTTCATGGTATACATGTCCGGAGACAGCAGTCTTAGCAGCAACGTCCCCGCCGACCTGGAGGAGATGAAACTGGTGGGCTCAGGTAGCTCCCTGAATATAATCGTGTTGGTGGACCGTTCCGGGGTTTTTGATACAAAATTGCTTCGGGTGATACCCGGCAATACGGAAGAAATTCTGATTTCTAACGTGAATTCTACTTGGACTACCGAGCTGAACCTCGGGAATCCCCAGACACTTGTTGATTTTGTCACATGGACCGTGGGGGCTTATCAGGCAAATCATTATGTCCTCGATCTTTGGGGCCATGGCAGAGGCTGGGGGGGCGTATGCCCTGACAAGGACGATTATCTCACGACACCAGAATTGGCCATGGCAATGAGGGCAATCGCTGACGCGGGAATCACCCTCGACATAGTCAGTATTGACGCCTGCCAGATGGGCATGCTTGAAGCAGTCTACGAATTAAGACACGGGTCAAGATATGCGATAGTGTCCGAGAAGGACGTCCCTCTCAGTGGCTGGCCTTACGATGACGTTCTTTCTATAATATCAAACAATCCGGGAACAGATGTCGAAACATTCGGAAGGGGCATGGTCAATGCCTATCTGGATTGGGGCCTCATCTACAGCAGATATTCCCTCACTTTATCATTAATTAATTTGGAACAGATTAACGACGTCGTTATTGCACTGGATGCTTACTCTGTTGAAGCCAGTAAAATGCTCGGGTATTTCAATCGGGAGTTTGCCGAGGCCAGAGAGGATACCGAGGAGTATGACGGGGATTCCGAATATGATCTCTGGCATCTTGCTGAAAAGATAGATCAAAAAACAAACTGTAAGAGGCTGGAGCAATTATCGGACGGGCTGTTTTCCAGTTTGAATTCATGCGTGGTCTACGAACGTCATTGGACGAACAACCTTGACGAGCCTGCCGATAATGCCCATGGCTTGTCCATATGGTTCCCCAACCATACGCCATCGGTCGGATACCTGAGCACGAGCCTATGCCAGGATACCGGTTGGGACGAATTTTTAACAGGAATGGCCCCCTTCTTCGTCTCACCATCGAGGACCGAGGTCAGCATAGATGTTATTGCGCAATCCAGTGACACGGATTCAGACGGTTTGAGTGACCTTCTTGAATTCGCCTGTTTCGTGCCCCAGAATCCTGCAAGTGGCCTTTTCGAGCTGGAGGTTTATGGCCCCAATGGCAGCATTGTATATTCCTATATGTCCGAATCTGATGGCTGGCATAATCTCACCTATCCTCCGGATGCGCTTGGCAGGTTCTCTGCAGCTTTTTATCTCTGGAATGCACAGGATGAACTTGTGAATTACTCTTTCGTGGAATCCGGGCTGGTCAGAGAAGGCTGGAGCAGCATATCCGGTCGGGTAATCTCCAATGTCGGTCGGGGTTTGAAGTGGACCCAGCTGTCATTGTACGAATCGGACGGGAGCCTCATCGGCAGTACCACCACAGACTATACGGGGAATTATGAGTTGAAACTGAAGGCGCCAACGGATACCGACGGTGTAAATCTTACGCTGTCGTGCGGCCTGGGTACCCAGAGACAGAATGTTACCCTGGGACAGCTCTATGCCGAAAATAACTTTAATTTCGAGATCGAGAACACACACATTTCAGTGCTTTGGCTGACATATGCTGCCATTCTCATGAACGTTGCTGCCTTGATATTGTTGGTCATTTGGTTCTATGGCAATCGGAGAGGCGCCAAGAAAAATCAAGATATTTCTGAAGACAAAATGTTTTAGGTCTCTGGTTCATTCCAGCACGGATGCAGTTCAACGCAGACCTTCACATTCATGGGCGATTCTCAGCCGCCACCAGTTCAGGGATGGATTTCAAGAAGCTGGCAAGGGGGGCGAAACAGAAAGGAGTTCAGATGTTGGCGACGGGCGACTGCCTCCATCCGACTTGGCTGGCCGAGATAAAGGAGATGGAAGAGATTTCTGAAGGGACATTCCAGAGAGACAATACCAGATTCGTTCTCACCACCGAGATCGAGGCCGAGAAGAGGGTGCATCATCTCCTGCTCTTTCCGTCCATATCGAGCGTGGAGGAATTTTCTGAGGCAGTGAGTCGGAATACGAACAGCCTGAAGACGGACGGGAGGCCCAAACTCTTCATGAGCGGAGAGGAAATTGGCCAGGTGGCTGAGGATGCTGACGCTGCCTTTGGACCCGCCCATGCCTTCACACCCTGGACCGGTGTGTATGCTCATTTTGATTCTTTGAAGGACTGCTATGGTGATCTGGCTGGCAAAGTAAAACTTCTGGAGCTAGGCTTGAGCGCGAACTCTGACTACGGTGACCGAATCAGGGAATTACAGGACATAACCTTTCTCACGAACTCGGACGCGCACTCGCCACAACCGGTCCGTCTGGCCAGGGAATTCAACACCATAGAGGCAAAGGACTTGACATACGAGGAAATGCTATTGGCACTCGAAAGGAGGAAGGGCAGGAAGATCGTGCTGAACGTGGGTTTACCGCCGGAGGAGGGCAAGTACAACAGGACGGCCTGTACCAGATGTTACAAGCAGTACGAGCTGGACCAGGTTCTGGCAATGCGATGGAGATGCACCTGCCGTGGTTCGATAAAAAAAGGTGTGAGGGACAGGGCTCTGGAGCTCGGGGACGGAAAGAAAATCCGGCATCCGGACCACAGACCAGAATACAAATACATGATACCCCTCAGCGAGATCATTATGCGGGCCATAGGCCATTCTTCGCCCTTCACAGGGAAGGTAAGGTCACTTTGGGAATCGCTGATAAAGGAGTTCGATAACGAGATTAAAGTGCTTCTACACACGCCTGAAAAGGACATCGAACGAATTGCCGGTCTGACGGTTTCGGAAGCTATAGGAGCCTTCAGGGAGGGCAAGATTGAGGTCATACCCGGAGGAGGCGGCCAGTATGGGACCGTGTTACTTCCTGGCCAAGAGGTCAATGTTAAGATCGCACCAACCGCGGATGGCAAGGGTCAAAAGACAATATTCGATTATTAAGGCAACCCGTGGAAAGCGATAAGTATCGGTTTTTGCTTTATCATGACGAATTTATGGATTGGGAGGAATAACCGTGCACGATAAGATTGATATGGACAGGGATATGGTTGATTTGGCAATAGAAAATGCCTTGGACATGGGTGCGGAATACGCAGAGGCCAGGATGGAAGCGGTGAAGGCCAACAGTCTGATATTGAAGAACGGCAACCCCGAGATTTCTGGGCTAGATAGAAGTTCTGGCGTAGGCATAAGAGTGCTGGTTCACGGCAGCCTGGGATTCGCATCCACGGACCAGTTGACCAAGGATAGTGCCATGGATTCGGTCGAAATCGCGGTTCGCATGGCAAAGGCAGCGGCCAACCTAACACGGGAGCGCATATTACTTTCAGAGGAAAGCTCACATGTCAAGGATTATGAGGTGAGCCAGAAACAGAAGATTGCCGACGTTCAAACCGAGGACATGCTCGATGTTCTGAAGCACGTAGACAAATCCATGCTCGACGCCGCCCCCCTAGCCAGCAGATTCTTACAGGTCTATGCGGAGGAGAGAACCAAATATTATGCAAATTCTGACGATTCAAAAATCGGCTCCCGCATACCGAGGGTTTTCATGTTCATGTTACCGACTATAGTAGAGGGTGGCCAGGTATCACAGGCAATGCTGCAGAAAGGCGTGGCCATGGGTTGGGAATATATGGACCCAGTGAGGCTGTCCGAGGAGATTGGACATGAGATATCCGTTACCTACAAGAACATGAAAGAAGGTGTGAAACCTCCCGCTGGAAAAATAGATATGGTTCTTGGACCGGAGGTTGTCGGCATTGCCACACACGAAAGTTGCGGGCATCCCTATGAAGCGGACAGGATTTCCGGCAGGGAGGCGGCTCAGGCAGGTGAATCCTTCGTTAGCAAAGAAATGATAGGTACCAAGATTGGCAGTGAGGCAGCTACGGTAATCGATGACCCCACAATCGAGAATTCCTTTGGTTTTTATCTGTACGATGACGAAGGCGTAAAAGCCCGACCCAAAGTCCTCATCAAGAACGGCATCATAAACGAGTTCCTTCACAATCGGGAGACCGCGGTGGCCATGGACATGGGTGCAAGCAACGCCGCGGCAAGAGCGAACAATTTCGATAGAGAGGCAATCGTCCGCATGTCCAACACGTTTATACAGCCGGGCGATTATAAAAAAGATGAATTGTTCGAGGACATCAAGCTGGGCGTCTACATGAACTCGTTCATGGAGTGGAACATCGACGACAAGCGCTACAACCAGCGGTACATCGGAAGGGAAGCCTATCTGATTGAGAACGGGGAAGTGAAGGGGGCGGTGAAGGCACCCATACTGGAATTGACAACGCCCGCCTTTTGGTCGGCGATAGACGCAGTCGCAGATGACCTTGATTGGGCCGCAGCCACATGCGGCAAAGGCGAGCCGGGCCAAGGCATACCCGTTTATACCGGAGGACCGCACATACGCTTGAGAAACATTACATTGGGGGTGAGCCAGTGAGCGCTTGGAAAGACGTTCCTACGCCCGAGCTTACGGGAAAAATAGTCCTGAAAGCACAGGAAATGGGAGCGGACGATGTGATTTGCTCAATGAACAGTCTCAACAGGAAACAGATACGGTTTGCCAACAACTCCATCATAGCCTCCAAATCCTGGTCAGAGAAAATTGTCGGAATATTTCTGACAAAGGACCAGCGGGTTGTGGCAACCGAGATGAGCGACCTCTCAACCGTGGATGATACCCTCAGAGACCTTCTGAAGATGGCCAAGGCAATGGAAAAAAGCCAGAGCTATCAGGGCATCGCGGGCGGTAAGTTCGATTATAGATCAAGCCAGCCGGATGGTCGTATTCCCAAACTTCTTGACGAGCTCTATGATTACACAGGTTCAGCGATTGACGCGGCGTTAAACGCGGGGGCAAAGAGGGCTGCAGGAGTACTCTGGTCTAGCCAAGGAGATGCGTACCTTTCATCGTCCAGTGGGCCCTCAGGAGGTTATTCCAGCGCAGATATTGAGATATCTATTCGGGCCATGGCAGAAAACGAGGGGTCCGGCCATTCTGTACACTCGGTAACCAACCTCGACGATTTCAAACCGGAGTTTGCCGGAAAGGAAGCGGGAACCTTCGCAGTCCAGTCGCAAAACCCGGCCATCGGCCCTGAGGGCAAGTTCGATGTTCTGTTTTCTCCAATGCCTTTCGCTAATCTATTGGAGAGGGTAGCATCCTCAACGTCTGCTGGCTTTGTGGATGCGGGGTTATCGTTCTTCAAGGATAAGGTAGGTGAGAAGGTAGCCAGCCCGATTGTAAACCTTGTTGATGACAGCACACAACCTGGTGCTCTGAATGCCCCTCCGTTCGACAACGAGGGAGTGCAGACCGGAAAGACGACCTTTGTCGAGAATGGCATTCTCAAGGGATACCTGCACAACACCAGCACGGCAAAGCGCTTCGGCGTGGAAACCACCGGTAACGCAGGCCTGATATTCCCATACGCATGGACGGTTTATCTCAAGCCGGGAGACATGAACAAGGAAGAGCTTGTTTCCCAAATCAAGGACGGCCTATATATCACAAACAACTGGTACACCCGCTTCCAGAACTACCAGACAGGCGATTTCTCCACTATTCCAAGAGACGCAATATTCAGGATAAAGGACGGCCAGATAGCCGGAAGCGTGAAGGACATCAGAATATCAGAGAACATGCTGGGACTCCTTCAGCGAGTCAAGGCGATAGGCAATGACCCGAAACAAATACACTGGTGGGAAGTGGGTACTCCTGTGTTCACCCCGCATGTACTTGTTGAGGGCGTTAATATAACCAAGAGTACACAATAGGCACAATCAGAAAGAATATTAACACTCTGCTCAATTCCACCCTAATGATGTAGGGATAGCCACCCGCTGGAATTGGTGCGCAATTCCGCTGGTGTCTATTTCTTAAAAATAATCCCCCAACATGCAGGGATAGCCAAGCCTGGTCAACGGCGCTAGATTCAGGGTCTAGTCCTTAGTGGTTCGCCGGTTCGAATCCGGTTCCCTGCACTTTTCTTTATAAATAAATCTAGCCAGACATACAAAAAGTTTAAATACACTTCGTAGCCATATAGGTCTGGCTCAAGTCTGGCTATTTTAGCCAGGCAAGATGCGAAAACCTACTAGTGGAGGAATAGAAATGGTAATGGAACCGATAAGCGTTGATAAGGCAATTGATATTGCTAAGAGAAAGGGTCTGAAACCAGGCCGTGTTAAGGGAACGAAAGGCGTCCAGTTCACCAAGGGTAAGAACCCGCGCCTGGAGATTATCGACTGGAACGAGTTCAAGACCACACTCGGTACAAGAAGACTCCAGGTATACGAGAGCGGCGGCTGGATGAAGATAATGAAGAAGAGATAGGCAAGCCTATCTCATTCTTCTATTTTTATTTCTTTATTCATTAAATTTTTTCATCAGTTAAATCTATTTTTTCTTCTTCGCGTTCTTGTTGGGTAGCCGCCTTGCCGCATCGCAGGCAGATGAGCCTTCTATCTACATACTTGGCTGAGACATGTCCACAGAAAGGGCAGGCAAAACCTCTATGAGTTGATTGAGGGCCATATCTTTCGGGTGGCGGTGGAATAGGATGTGCTGGCGGCTGTTGATAAGGCAATTCAGTTTCCTTCTCTTGCGGAGGATACCTGCTATATCCCGAGTCCATGGTTGGCGCTGGCTTGACACCGGAAAATTCTTGAAGGATAACTCCGATTTTTTTGGCAAACTTGAAGGAATAATCGATGAAGAAGTATGAGCCAGCGAATACCCATAAAAGAAAGACCATGCTAATGACAATTTCGACTGTAAAATTTCCAGGCCATATTTCCAGCGTGGAGGATGTGATGAAGTTCACGGAAAAGTGCAGTAGAATAGACGCGAAGATACCGAACCTGACGAAGACATAACCCAGAGCCATACCACTGACAAGTACCTGTGGAACCTTCCAGAAATCCCAGGCCAAAATGTGCCCAATTGCAAAAACCAAGGCGGAGAGGATAATCAGGCTTAAGGTGATAACGTTTAGTTTCATTCCTCCTCCCAGTAAAAATTTGAAATATGGCCGCTTCCACCTGAACATCAAAGCGATCAAAAGGAGCGGGGCACCGATGAGCAACAGTCGCGATATGAGCTCCTCGTAAACCGAGGCACTGAACAACTCGTATAACAGTTCGTTAGTAGAAAATTCATCGAATAACGGAGCGTTCGGGGAAACCCCAAATGCTTCCAGAAAAAGATAATAAATCAGACTAAAAAAGCTCACTGCCATGAACATCTTTGCCACACCCTCGAGGCCGCTTTTTGCCTTCTCCGGCACGACAAGTGATTCTATTGCGCCTTTCTTCTTTGACCTCCAGGATAGAAACAAACTGTAAACGGCATAGAAAAAACAGACAGCTAGAATGGATAGGATGAGCAAATGCCAGACTTGAAAAGCTCCTCCACTCAATTCAAGAAAACCGACAGGCAATGGTATGAGGAGAAAGAGCACTTCAATCGGTAACTCGCTGGATTCCGAAGGTGTGTTTATCCAATCCTGTATACCTGGTGTTACTGCAAACAATATGGCGACGCTAAGAGTCAGAAAACAAATGAATGAGATGAAGCCCGTGCTCCACAATGCGCCCTTTACGATATCAATCAATTCTTTCAATGGGTTGGGCGGTTCTGGTCGATAAGCCCAGGTATAAGTCTCCGTGCTTCCATAAACATCTTGAGCAGGTTCGAAGGAGGAAGACGACCTGTATTGCCGATGACCATTTTCTTGCGGCTTATCAATGCTCAATGTTTAATCCAACCTTTCTGGACAGATTGCTCTTCTAGAGCAAAACTTGCATTTTCCCGGCTTGTTATGATTTCTGTGTACGTCTCCTGTTTTCATTAGGTACCGCATCTCACTGATTTTGCTGAGCACCAGTTCCCTCAATCCGCTTTCGTACTCTATCTCGTTTTCTACGCGACCATATCGTATTATGCCATAAGGCGGTGGTCTGCCAAACTCCTCCTCGATGAGTACGCAATAAGCCGCGACCTGCAAAATATGAGAAAATAGCGGTCCTCTCGGTACTCTCCCTGTCTTCAACTCTACCGGAATGTGTTCGTCTCCTATTAAAATTACAAAATCTGGTCTGCCAGCCAATCCATACTTCTTGGAAACGAATAGCTTGGGTTTCTTTTCTTCGGAGTCAATGTATGCAATGCCGTGATGGACGCGCTGTTTCTTTCTCTTGGTCGTCGCCAGTTCGAAGTGTTTAAGCGAGCGGTACAGAAAATAACAGGCCCCGATAAGCCAGGCAAGCGACACAGCCTGGGCAATCTCCGCAACCTCTGGGTCCACTTCGTTCAATATGATTACCGAGTTCAGGGCGATTATGGTTGCCACGATGGCGAAAATCAGGATTATTCTCTGATAGATCATTCGGGATCTTTTAGTGGATATGGTCTCGGCTTTATACAAGAAGTAACAGGCGGCCAGTATCCAAATCAGTGCCATTACACCCATTATCCTACCAATATCCAATCCAGCTTTGAAAACCAGGGAAATCCCCATGACAGATATGAGCGAGGCAGCGATGGCGAACCACAGGACCACGCTTTCAAACTCCCTAGCCAGCTTTTCACCCTTGACAATGCCAGTGAGGTCTTCGGCCACTTTTGCATGGGCCTTCTCCCCTTTCTCAAGAGGTTTTTTATCGATTTCTTCGTCAGCCTCGTCCTTGCTGAGCCACCAACTTAGCGGGCAGTATCCGAATTTTTCAAGGGCGCTGGCTGATATTATTTCGTCATAGCCCTGCGCCGGCGTGTGCTTTGAGCCATTTGTGATTTGGGAATCACCCATGTTGCACTCAATCCCAGGAACATGATAAATAACTTTCGATTGCTCTCGTGATAACGCAAGATAAGAATTATAGGGCTGTAGCTCCATTGCGGTCGGGTGATCGAATGCTGGTGATAATGACCGGTACCGAAATGAACCTTCGCGCGCTCTGGATGGAGGACAATAAAGTAAGATTCATTGACCAGAAGATACTCCCCCACAGATTCGAGCTCCTGGATGCCGAGAGCGTGGAAGATGTTGCAACATTCATCGAGGACATGACCGTCAGAGGTGCACCCAGCATTGGCGCAGCAGGGGCTTATGGCATGGCCATGGCGCAGATAACCGGTATGGACCTCCAGGAAGCTGCAGAGCGATTGAAGAGGACAAGGCCCACGGCCTTCGACCTGTTCTATGCGGTGGACAGAATGCTCGATGAGGCCGGCCAAGGTGGAAACCTTGTTACCTCGGCGGAGAAATACGTGGACGAGATTGCAGAGAAATGCAGGATGATCGGTGAGCACGGAAACGCCCTCATTTCAAACAACGCCAGGATACTCACCCATTGCAATGCAGGGGCCCTCGCCACCATCGATTACGGCACAGCTTTGGCCCCCATTCGAGCGGCCCATCACAGCCAGAAAGAAGTTTTCGTGTTCGTCGACGAAACAAGGCCCAGATTACAGGGGGCTGCCCTCACGTCATGGGAACTCATTCAGGAAGGCATAGACCATGCTGTGATTCCAGACAACGCGGCCGGTCATTACATGCAGCGCGGTGAAGTGGACATTGTGATAGTTGGTGCGGACCGTATTGTGGCGAACGGCGACTTCGCAAACAAGATTGGAACCTATGAGAAGGCAGTGCTGGCAAAGGAGAATGGCATACCCTTTTACACGGCCGCACCGGTAAGCACCATAGACTTCTCTCTCAAATCGGGCATGGACATTCCAATCGAGGAAAGAAGCCAGGACGAGGTGCGTTTAGTGGGCGCTGAACTCATTTGTCCGAAGGAAGCCAGTGCACGGAACCCCGCCTTCGATGTCACACCGGCGAAATTCGTAACTGGCATCATCACAGAGGCGGGAATTTTCCGCCCCGAAGAACTGGACGAAGAGAAGTTCAAGTAATTGGGAGAAGGTTTTTTAATGAGCTACGAATTGCATTGCAGATAGATGAAGCTTATAACGACATGGTTCGGAACCTTCCTCCTGGATGATGATGACCAGGTTGCTGAAAAAAGCCTCTTTCCCAGTGTCGCAAAGGAGGTTGCCGTGCGCCTTCAAACCTTGGAGAAAGGGGAAATACTCCCCGAGGAGGAAGAGTTGGTCGGTGGAAGGCCTGTTATTGTACGGGAGAAGAGACTGGAGCTTCTTGGTGAGCTGGTTTCCTTTGAAGAACCGAACTTACCTCCGGAAGACTTCGGTTTCAGCCAAGAATTACTCGCTCAGGCAATGGTCCAGCTGGGAAAGGAGAAGGTGAAGGTCAGCGCCACACCGGACGAGCAGGTGCTTCAGGCCATACGGACGATCGACGATCTTACGAAGACAATTAACCTGATGTCGGAGCGCTTGCACGAATGGCACGGGATAAATTTTCCTGAACTGGCCAAGTTAGTGTCCGAGACGAAATACCCAGAACTTATCTCTAAATTTGGCGACAGAAATACCATGATAGAATCGGGCGAGGTGAAATTTGAGGATTCGATGGGCTCAGACATAACGTCAGAGGATTCCGAGGCTCTGAAACTACTTGCTGGATCCATCCTCACCACAATAAAAGCGAAGAAGGATATGGAGGAATTCGTGCAGGCAAGGATGGAGGTTGTGGCGAAGAACACCGCCCATGTGGCGGGGCCGTTGATAGGGGCCAGATTGATATCCCTCGCAGGCGGTTTGGATAGGTTATCAAAGCTCCCATCTAGCACTGTGCAGTTGTTGGGCGCCGAAAAGGCCATGTTCAAACATCTGAAGGATAAGGCAAGGCCTCCGAAGCACGGCGTCATCTTCCAGCATCCGCTCATACACAGAGCACCACCCTGGCAAAGGGGAAAAATCGCAAGGGCCTTCGCATCTAAGATTTCCATCGCCACAAGGGTGGACAAACATGGGGACAGGTTCATAGGAGATGAACTTGAGGGAAACCTGACCAAGCGGGTGAAAGAGATTCAGCGCAAGTACCCGAACCCGCCCAAAGGGAAGGGAAAGAAAAACAGAAGCCGCTAACGCCACCAAAGTTTTTTATGTGTTTGAAACTACCTGGGAATCAATATGGAATTAGAGGAGAAGGTGCTGGCCGAGGTAAAGCCATCGCCAGAGGATGAACAGAGGATAGAGGCAGTCACTCGGGAGTTAATCGAGAAGGTAAAGGCCACGGAATCTGCAAAAGAGGTGGACTTTGAGATCTGCCTTGTGGGGTCTATCGCCAAGAACACTTATCTGAAGGACCCAGATATAGACCTGTTCCTGCTTTTTGATACCTCTCTATCCAGAAGAGAAATGGACAGTTATGGCGTGGCCATAGGCAGGGAAGCTGTTGGCGGTAGAGAGCATTATGCCGAGCACCCTTACATCCGGGGCCAGTTTAAAGGTCTTAAGGTTGACATAGTACCGGCTTACAAAGTGACTGACGCTTCCCAGAAGATGACGGCGGTGGACCGCACGCCCTTCCACACAGAGTACGTCTGGAAACATCTGCCCGAGGAGAAGAGGAACGATGTGAAACTGCTTAAGTCGTTCATGAAAGGCATAGGCACGTACGGGGCAGAGGCAAGGGTTCAGGGATTCTCTGGATATCTCTGTGAAATCCTGGTGATAAAGTTCGGTGGTTTAAAGGATGTGCTTCTCGTGGCTAAGGAATGGAAAAAAGGCGAGAGCATTGCCATGGATGTTTCTCCCGAGGCCAAGTTCGACAGTCCGTTGGCCTTCATCGATCCTGTCGACCCCAACAGAAATGTGGCTTCCGCAGTTTCATTGGAGTGCCTTTCATTGTTCATTGTAGCGTCCGGCGCCTATCTGGCTCATCCAAAGATGGAATTCTTCTTCCCCAATGATATACCCCGTCTTAATATAGATGATATCAAGAATAAACTGGGAAGAAGAGGGCATATGCTTGCCCTAACTCTTCCAGAGCCAGACATAATAGACGACATACTCTACCCGCAGGTCAGGAAGTTCCAGCGGAACCTGGGACAGTTGCTCGAGAGCAAGGATTTCAATGTTATTCGTTCCTGGTCGGGCGTCATCGATGAGGAAATAGTGCTGCTCTTCAAACTCGGGCACTTCAGCTTGCCCCATTCTGCCCTTCACAAGGGCCCACCGGTCTGGGTAACCGATAACTCTGACGACTTCCTGTCCAAATGGCAGGACAATCCGGACGCCCACTCCGACCCCTTCATCAAGGACGGTCATTGGCATCTGTTCATCCGTAGAAAATATCTAAACGCAGAGGAGTTGACATCGGCCAACATCGCCTCTTTGGACATCGGCAAGGACCTGAACAAATTGAAACGGAAAATAAAGATATT
>DAOVAY010000020.1 GCA_030670795.1 Methanobacteriota archaeon
TTCTGGTATTTTTACCTTATGATGTAAAGGAATGTACATTGGCCATGTCTCAGCTACATTATTTACATGGGCGCTAAAATGGTATTTACCAGCCATCCAGGAATTTTAGCGTTTACATATGAATAGTATTTTATCATCAATTACAATTCTATCCGCACGATGTTCGAAGAGGAGAGGAAGAGGTTGGTGGCCCGGCTTGTCGGTCAGGGTTATGTTAGAACTCAACCGGTCATATCTGCCATGGAGTCAGTCCAAAGGCATAGGTTCCTGCCGGATGACGTGCGCAGGTATGCCCATTCCGACACACCGCTCCAGATAGGGCGGGGTCAGACCATATCGGCGCCTCACATGGTCGGCATGATGCTCGAGCTCCTTGAACTGGAGGAAGGTTACAAGGTCTTGGAGGTCGGCGGGGGTTCCGGGTATCACGCATGCCTGGCCGCCCACATAATCGGAAGGGAAGGCCATGTCTATTCTGTGGAGATAATAGAAAGTCTCGCCAGACAAGCTGAAAAGAACATTCTGGCGGTGGGAATGCACGAGCGCGTAACCGTGATAACCGGCGACGGCTCCAAGGGATTGAAACGGTTTGCGCCCTTCAACAGGATAATGGCCGCCTGCAGCGCACCCTCCGTACCCGAACCATTGATAGAGCAGTTGACCGACCCGGGAATAATGGTTTTGCCAGTGGGCAGCGGCTACTTCCAGGAACTCATACTCGTGAAGAAGAAAAATGGGGAAATCACACAGCAGAGGAAAGGGGGCGTAGCGTTCGTACCTATGCGCGGTGAATTCGGAATAGATTGATTTTTATCAGCTACCGCGTGTATTCTTTTCTGTAACCGCGTGCATGCCCGTTGGATGACTGGAAGGGGCGTGTTTGGAGCACATTTTGAATGACATCACATTACGCAAACACACATCTGCCGATTCCTCTGAACAGCGTTTGCAGGCAGATGGGTGAATCCGATAAAAATCATTCCAGATGGGGCAGGATGTCCATTAGGTTGTCCGATTCCACGACAACGTCAGCGGCGTTTCTCGTCTCGTCGTCCAAGGGGTTGAAGGCGACGGAGAAGCCCGCGATCTTGAACATTGAAACGTCCACCCAGCTGTTTCCCACAGCAGCGCAATTCTCTGGAGATATCCGGAATTCTTCCAGAACGGATTCGAGGGCAGAGGCCTTGTCCCGCAGCTTGACTCTTAATATTCCGTCTCCAAGGATTCGGCCGTTCTCGTCTGCCTCAAGGCCGTTTGCCAGAACCTTGTCGATACCGCAGACAGTGCCGATGTGGTCGGCCAGCAGGTCAATGCCGCCGCTTATTATGCAGGTCCTTGCCCCCTTCTCTTTTAGCGCGCATATTGTTTCGACCGAGCCCTCGGTGACTCTGGCACTTTTCAATATATGGCTTATGTCCTCGAGGGTGAGCTCGGGATTCTTATCCAGCCACAGGAGTATGTCCCGGCGCATGAATTCCACGTCATCAATCCTGCCGTCGATGAACGCGTCCAGCGCTTCTTCATTGTCCACGCCAAAGTGCCTGTGCACCCACTCCCAGGAGCTCCGCTCGGCAACGATGACGCCGTCCAGATCAAAGGCCACCATTTTATATCTCATTAGTGGCCAGTAAAACCTCGGTTTATTTGTAGGTTTCCGCCGAAGTATCGTAGGAATTCCTTTATACCCGCGTTCCATAGCAATAACGATGATAATTCTGGTGGGCGTGGGCCATGTGTTCGACATCAGCGGGCAGATACGCCAGATAATTCAGCATCATGTGCCGGTGGCGGTGGCTTTAGAGTTGGACAGGAACAGGTTCATGGGCCTACAGGCCAGGGAAAGGGGAGAGGCCAAACCCACAGGGTTCGCAGCCAGATTCCAGGAGAGGATTGCGTCCCAGTTCGGTGTCCGTGCCGGGGATGAAATGCTGGCAGCAGCCAAAGCAGCAGTGGAAATAAATGCCAAGCTGATGTTAATCGACATGGACATGAACTGGATAATGACGGAAATCCGCAGGAGGATGAGCCTGAAGGAGAAGGTGAAAATGTTTCTGGCACTCTTCGCCACTCCGTTCGTGAGGAAGAAAACCGTGGAAAGGGAATTGAAGCGGTTCGAGGAGGAAGGGGAGGATTATATCAGCCAGATAGGCGAGGAGTTCCCGACCATCAAGCTTGTTCTGCTGGACGAGAGGAACAAATACATGGCAAAGGCTATTCGGGAGATAGAGAGGCAGTTCGGGACGGTGCTGGCCGTGATAGGAGACGGACACGTTCATGGCATAGCCGAGATATTGAAAGACTGCGAACCGAAAATAATCAGACTGGCAGATGTACGCGAGTGGAAAATCGAAGAGAAAACCGGCGAATCCGGTGCGAGCTTTTCCTTTAATATCCCGGGGTAAACGGTCATCGAATAGGATTCGTCGAGGGTTATTCGAGTAAAGTTCTGTTCCGCTAAAGATTACCACAGCTCATTTCCGCCCTCTGGAATCATTTTCGCGAATGGATTTAGGAGGGCAGCCCGATAAGAACGATAGATTTTTATTCCGGCGCCCTTCATCTCATGCGAGATTTCATGAATAAAATAATCACACAGGTTGCACTCGACCTGATCGACGGGCACAGGGCGCTGCAGATTGCGCGTGAATCCGTGGAAGGGGGCATTAACTGGCTCGAGGTCGGCACTCCCCTGATAAAAAGCGAGGGCATGGACATAATTAGAAAACTAAAGGCTGAATTTCCCGACCGCATCATCGTGGCAGATATGAAGACGCTGGACGTGGGCGGTTTGGAGGTGGAGATGGCTTCGAAATCCGGAGCTGGCATCATAACCATAATGGCCATGTCGGAGGACCAGACCATAACCGAGGCGTTGAAGTCGGCCGGCCAGTACGGCTCCGAAATAATGGTGGACCTGATGGGCGTGGAGGATGCGTCCTCTAGGGCGAAGGAGCTGGAAGCACTGGGTGTCCATTACCTGTGCGTGCACGTGAGCATTGACGAGCAGATGGTCGGCGCGAATCCGATGAAAACCTTAAAGGCGGTTGCCGAGGTTGTGGAGATACCCATTGCGGTCGCGGGCGGCCTGAACTCGGAAACCGTGCCTCTTGCCGTAGAAAACGGGGCAAGCATCATAATCGTCGGAGGGGCGATAATAAAGGCTAAAGACGTAAAACGGGCCACGAGAGACATTGTGAATTCGATTGGCGAGATGAAACCCATCAAGTCAGAGCTTTACAAGAAGTTCGGACCGGACGAGTTGAGAGAAGCGTTTTCAAAGGTCTCGACGCCCAACATCGCCGACGCCATGCACACGAAAGGCTCCATGGAGGGTATCATACCGATCCTGAACCACGACTCGAAGATGGTGGGCCCCGCGATTACCGTCAGAACCATTGACGGGGATTGGGCAAAACCCGTCGAGGCCATTGATAAGGCGGAGGAAGGCGATGTTATTGTCATTGATGCATGTAGCGGCCAGATAGCGGTTTGGGGAGAGCTGGCCTCCTGGAGCTGCAAGCAGAAGGGCGTTGCGGGAGTGGTCATCGACGGTGCGATACGCGACGTTGACGAGATTCTGAAAATGGACTTTCCCGCGTTCGCCAGGCATAAACGGTCGGCTGCCGGCGAGCCCAAGGGACACGGGGAAATCGGCAGCGACATAGTCTGCGGCGGCCAGGATGTGAAAAACCGGGACTGGATAGTTGGAGACGAAACAGGCGTTCACGTCATACCGCAGAAGATGGCTGTGGAAATCGCCAACCGCTCTCTTGATGTAATGGAGAGAGAAAACAGAATCAGGGAAGAAATCCAGAGAGGGAGCACTCTTTCGAAAGTAATCAATGTTGAGAAATGGGAGAAACAGTAATCTGATTATTTTGGACTGGCCACCTCCCACCCAAATGTTTAATATGGTTTGTTTATTTCAGGGGAATCGAGGAAATATCAATGGAGTTCGCGCTCACCAAAGAACAGGAGATGGTAAGGAATACCATCAGGGAATTTGCTGAAAAGGAGATAGGCCCTATCGCGGCCGAAATAGACGAGACCTCCGAATTTCCCGTCGAAACAGTCAAAAAACTGGGCGAGCTGGGCTTTATGGGAATGACAGTTCCGAAGGAGTACGGCGGGGCCGGCCTGGACGACATCAGCTATGTCATATCGATAGAGGAGATTTCCAGGGTGTGTGCTTCACACGGCGTTACTGTCTCGGTGAACAATTCTCTGGTATGCTGGCCTATTCTGAAATTCGGCACGGAAGAGCAGAAGGAGAAATACCTCAAACCTCTCGCGAGCGGTCAGAAATTGGGTTGCTTCGGGCTAACCGAGCCGAGCGCCGGCACCGACGCGGGCTCGCAGACTATGGTCGCGGAGAAAAAAGGCGACAACTACATAATAAACTGCAATAAGATTTTCATTACCAACGGTGAGAAGGCGGACGTGGCAATAATCTTTGCCATGACTGATAAAAGCAAGGGAACCCGCGGAATAAGCACCTTCATTATCGAAAAGGAATTCCCGGGATTTTCCATCGGGACCGTGGAGAAGAAGATGGGCATCAGGGGCTCCTGCACCGCCGAGCTGGTGTTCGAGGACATGGAGGTGCCGGCCGAAAACCTGCTCGGCCAGGAGAACAAGGGTTTCAAAATAGCCATGGCAACGTTGGACGGCGGCAGAATCGGCATTTCCGCACAGGCCCTGGGCATCGCCCAGGCCGCGTTCGAGGCCAGTCTGAAGTACGCCAAGGAGAGGGAGCAGTTCGGTAAGCCCATAAGCAAGTTCCAGGCCATCCAGTGGTTCCTGTCGGACATGGCAACCGAAATAGACGCTGCAAGACTGCTCGTTTACCGGGCCGCCTTCAACAAGTGGCAGGGCAAGTCCTATACGGTACCCGCGGCCATGGCCAAGTTCTTCGCTTCGGATGTGGCAATGAAGGCAACGAGGAACGCCATCCAGATTCACGGAGGATACGGTTTCACGAAGGATTACCCGGTCGAGAGGTTCTACCGGGACGCGAAGATAACGGAAATCTATGAGGGAACCACAGAGGTTCAGAAGATGGTTATTTCAGGAAATTTATTAAAATAGAGGGATTTAAATGAACATAATAGTGTGCATAAATTTTTTTCTTTGGGTAATTTTCTCCGCTGGCTCACCGCCGCCAAAGAAAAAAGTTTGCAAAAAAGAAAGCTCAGGTGAGCCTGCTCGAAAATTAAATTACCCTGACATGGGGGGATAATATGAATATAATCGTATGTATTAAACAGGTACCTGACACCACGGACGTCAAAATCGACCCGAAAACAGGGACACTGATTCGGGAAGGAGTGCCCAGCATTGTCAATCCGGACGACAAGCACGCCATAGAAGAGGCGCTGACCCTGAGGGAGAAATTCGGCGGAAAGGTAACCGCCCTCTCCATGGGACCGCCCCAGGCCGAGGACGCCCTGAGGGAGGCTTCGGCGATGGGCGTGGACGAGATGATTCTTCTCTGCGACAGGGCATTCGCAGGCGCCGACACCTGGGCAACGTCCTATGCACTGGGCGAGGCCGTCAAGAAATTGGGTTACGACCTGGTGATTTGCGGTCGCGAGGCTATCGATGGAGACACGGCCCAGATAGGTCCGCAGATGGCCGAGCATCTTGGCGTACCCCAGATAACATATGTCAGGAAAGTCGAGGTCGGCGACGGGAAGATACTCTGTGAGCGCGCCCTCGAGGACGGTTACGAGAGGATAGAGGCAAACCTTCCCGCCTTGATAACCGTAATCGCGGACCTGAACAAACCCAGGTATCCGTCGGTGAGGGGAATCGTGGAGGCCTACCGGGAGAAGGAAGTCAAGACCTGGACTGCGGAGGACATCTGCGCAGACGAGACCTGCATTGGCTTGGACGGTTCTCCCACCGAAGTCAAGAAAACGTTCGCTCCGGAACCGAAGGGCGAGGGCGAAGTCCTCGAAGGCGGCACGACCGAAGTGTGCCAGCAATTGGTCGCCAAATTGAAAGACAAGAACGTGCTGAGGTGATAAGATGGACATCTATATTGACAGAGGGGCGTGCATCGGCTGCGGCATTTGCGTCAAGGCGTGCCCGGAAGCGTACGACCTAGACGACGAAGTAAAGGTCATAGTCAAGGACCCGAACGCTCCATGCTTGAAGGAGGGTGCGGAGTCCTGCCCGGTGGGTGCCATTACCGTATCTGGAGAACCTGCAACGGCTCCACCGACCGAACCAGCAGCCCCGCCACCGGAAGCCCCCCCACCCACCGAAACAGAACCGGCGGAAGCTCCGGCACCCGTGCAAATAGAAATAGCACCTGAGATTGCAGCGGCGCCTAGGCCTGAGACCACACCTGCGCCAGCACCAAAAGAACCCCCAGCAAAGCTGGGCGACAGCCAAGGCGTGATGGTTTTCGCAGAGCAGAGAGGCGGTCAATTAAAGAAGGTGTCCATCGAACTTATCGGTCGTGGCCGGGCACTTGCCGACGTCCTCGGTGTAGAATTGTCCACCGCCCTTATCGGCCATGAGGTCGAGGGCCTGGCCAGCGAACTCATCGCAAGGGGCACCGACAAAGTATATCTCATTCAGAACCCGAAACTCGAAAATTACAACACCGGCTGTTATGCGAAGGCAATGATCGGGCTGATTAAATCCCAGAAACCGGAAATAGTGCTCTACGGAGCCACGCACATAGGCAGAGACCTGGCACCGAGGGTGGCCAAGAACCTGAATACGGGTCTTACGGCCGATTGCACCGAACTCACAATAGACGAGGAGACGAAACTTCTCCTCCAGACGAGACCCGCCTTCGGCGGCAACATCATGGCCACGATAATGTGCCCGAAACACAGACCCCAGATGGCAACGGTCCGCCCGGGGATAATGAAGGAACTGGAGCCGGATGCTTCAAGGACCGGCGAGGTTGTAAACTTCGATGCCCATCTTTCCGACGCAGACGTCATGACAAGGATAATCGAGATAATCAAGGAGCGAAAGAAGGTGGCCAATCTGGAAGAGGCCAAGTTCATAGTCTCCGGCGGTCGTGGGGTGGGCGGCGAGGAAGGTTTCAAGACAATCCAGGCGCTGGCCGACGCCCTCGGTGCGGAGGTCGGCGGTTCCAGAGTGGCCGTGGAAAAGAACTGGATATCCAAGGACCACCAGGTAGGCCAAACAGGAAAGACTGTTCGCCCTGAATTATACATCGCCTGCGGTATCTCCGGCTCAATCCAGCATCGGGCAGGAATGCAGAACTCCGGCTGTATCGTGGCCATAAACAAGGACCCGAGCGCGCAGATATTCACCGTGGCTGACATTGGCATCGTCGGAGACCTTTTCGAGGTCATACCCGTGCTCATCGAGGAGCTGAAGGCCGCGGGCATCGGGGCATAGGGAAATCGCTCAGCCTGTTCAACAATCGTATCAAAATTACTTTAAACATGTTTGTCTAATTAATATCAGGTGTTTAAATGATGGCAAAGAGAGCGATTGTTGCAGTGATTGTAGGTTTGATGTTCGCAATGCCGATTGGGATGGTTGTCGGCCAGATCGACCAGGGATATGGAGCAGGCGAAGCCTGTGTGTCTTACATGCCCTATTACTGGTACGAGCCGGGCGATTTCGATTACGGGCATGGAATACTATCTGGCAATTATATGAATTTCGAGTTCAACGAGACGACCGGCACCATTACGGATTATACGGTGAAAGTAACACGATATGAAACGATTTATCCAGTAATCATGTATGAGGCCCAGTATGATATTACTGGGGCATATATGGACTATCGACCACTCGCTCAAGAGAACCTCACGATATTCGATTCGATGGAAATCGGACATTTCACACCCGCTGGCTCGCCCGGCACATTTGCGGACATGTTCCTGTTCCAGGGGGATGATGTGTTCTTCCAGTGTTATGATTACGAGGGCGGCTATTCTTCTTATCTCTCCGATGACGAGAACGTGACATTCACTTTTGAGGTTGTAGCCGGTTTCGAGGTTTCCAGATTCTACGACTGGTACGTAGAGGAATGGGAGGAATCCTGGGAGGAAGAATACCGGCTGGACCTAGAAAACGAGACCATAATGCCCGGCGTTGCCGAGCCCTATTGGGAGCCGTATTATAACTGGGACGAGGTCTGGATAGAGGGCTTCAATACGACCTCCTCTATTTACATACAGAACGGTACCGCTACCATCGAGAATAATATAATCACGATCGAACTCGGCCCCGAGGGCCGCGTGGACATCAGCACCTGGGCGGAGATGCCCTACTTCGATTACTACCTGGGAGGCTATGATGCCGAGTGGGATGATAATTACGGATTCGTTCTCGACACAGATGTTGAAGGCATTGAACCTCCGTCCGGTTACGACCGAAATATCATCGACACTGCCGTCGAGGACGGCACTCTTGCCGGAGCCGGCTACATGTTCGCCGAGAACGGAAACGTGCAGTGGAGCGATACGAATTCCTACAGTGACCCCACGTTCCAGATGGCTTTCGTAGATGTCCGGGAAAACCTGGTGGAAATCGAGGTGGATTCCCTGATACCCGAAGGCAGAATAGTGTCCTTGAACCTGAACGAAGGCGCCCTGGATGCCGCGACAATCAATGAGCTTCTGGTCAAGCTGGATGACTCGCCGGTTGATGCCTATGATACGTTGGAGGAGCTGACCAGACTCGTGGGTGGCGCGGAGCCCGGTTACTATGCCATGTTCAGCGAAACCGGAATGACCATATTCGTTTACGTACCTCATTTCTCCACGCACACCATCACCGTGGAAACTGTTCACAGCGCGATAACGAACATACTGGTTCCTGCACTCTTGGCTATGGTCTTCGTCGCTGCCATTGTCCTCGTTGTCATGTTCCGCGGTAAAAAAGGTAAGGACGAGTATTAACCCTGGCCACCCTAATTCCTCAAAACTATTATAGGTCGTCCGCCCTTACATACGTCGTGGTGGTCCAATGAGTGAACTGGAGGTATTTCTCAGGCTGGCGTTCTTCGGACTGGCAATCTTGATTTTCGTGCTCTCTCTGCTGTCTTTCATAAAGACCAAAGAGACTAAAATAGCTCTCGCGACCGTCGGCTTTGCATTGTTCGCTCTCGAAGGCATGATACTGGTCGGCAGCATATTTTGCACCTCTTGTGAAAGGTTGATCAGCATCAGCTTTCTCGTCGGTGTGAACTTCTTCGCGTTGATATTCCTTTATTTCTCAATAATCAAGCGATAGGTGTCGGAATGGACGAGGACTTACTGGCCCTGTCAAGAAGAAGAACAATATTCGACCACATCTCCAAGTTTCCGGGCACATACCTCAGGGAGATGGAGAAAGAATTAGGGCTGTCGATAGGTGACCTTCAATACCATCTGCATCAGCTCGAGAAGGCCAGCCTCATATCCTCCCACGAGGAGGGCAGGTATAAACGGTATTTCGTTAACGCTGAAGTAAGTTACGTGGACAGGGAAATCCTGTCACTGGTCAGGATGAAGACGCCAAGGCGAATAGTCATGTTCCTCCTCCTCAACCCGGAATCCTGTTTTACGGACATCCTGGGCGAGTTTAACTTTACCAAAGGAGCGTTGTCCTTCCACCTGAAGAGGCTGCTGAGGTCCCACATCCTGATCAAAGGGAGAAAGGACAAGATGAACATATACAAGGTCGCGGACGAGGAGCGGATGAGCCAGATATTGATAACATACAAAACAAGCATGATGGACGAAGCCCTGGACGGCTTCATCGACATGTGGACGAAGATAGGTTGACGGCACTTCAAGCCAAAAATCTTTTACCTGCCAGGTGATGCTCTTCCGATTCAATGACTCTCAAGGAAAAGGCCACCGAACTGTTAATTTCCCTTCTGAAAGCCGAGTCAGAGCCAGAGATGCCAAAAGAACCGGTTCTTGACGTTGTGGCACCGCTGCTCGAGGGCATGGGTCTGGAAATCCAAAGGTACGAAAACGATGGCAATCCCTTTTTGTATGCCTCGAAAGGACAACCCATAATTTTACTCAACGGACATCTGGACACCGTGACCCGCGGCGAAGGTTGGGAGCACGGCCAAGGCGAGGTCGTGGGAGACAGGGTTTACGGCCGGGGAAGCCTGGACATGAAAGGACCCTGCGTTTCCATGTTGCTGGCAGCCCAATCCTTGTTAGCCGAAGGGCATGATGTCGCGCTGACCTTCACCACGGACGAGGAGGTTGGGATGCTGGGTGCGAAAATACTGGCCGAGAAACATCCGGAGATAGGCGAGATTCCGTTAATCATCGTCTGCGAGCCCACCGGTTTCAGGCCGGCCACCGAGGAAAAAGGCATTGTTCAATTCAAAGTGAGCGCCTATGGTAAAAGCGCCCACGCCAGCATGCCGGAGCTGGGAAGCAACGCAATCGAGAACCTGAATTTCAGGCTTGACAAACTTTTGGATTCGGAATTCTTCGGCAGGTCCAGTAAGGACCCGGCAACCATAAACATTGGTAGGATATCCGGCGGCACACTGGTGAACGTGGTTGCCGAGCATGCGGAGGCGGAGGTGGACATAAGATTCTCGACCGAATACACGAACGACGAGGTCTTTGCCCTGGCCAAGCAATTAATGCAGCTCCACGACGGTCTGGCAGAGGTCGAGTTCATGCACTCCCTCCCTCCGGTCGAATCAGAGTTGGAAAGTAAAACATTGGCTGCAATAGAAAGCCATCTGGAAGCAAAGGCCTATTCCGTGCCCTACGGAACGGAGATGGCCAGGTTCGCCGAGCTGAACAGAAATATTTTAGTTTTAGGACCGGGGGTACCCGACCTTGCCCATCAGACGGACGAGTGGATAGACATAAACGATGTGCTCAGAGCAGCCAAAATCTATCATGACCTCGGGAGGATGATTGCTGACAAGTGATATGATGCTCAAACTCTACCATCCAGGCAAAAATTTTCTCACGGTGTCCGTGACCGGGCAGCATTGTGAACTTATGTGTAAACACTGCAATGCCAGATTTCTTAAACATATGACATCCGCGTCTGCGCCCGAGAGCCTTTATGAGATCGCCCTGAAAGCCGAGAAGGACGGAAGCCTGGGGATGCTCATCAGCGGCGGAAGCGACCGCACAGGGAAGGTTCCGATTTTTAACTATTTAGACATAATAGAAAAAATAAAAAAGAATACTGATTTAACCTTGAACTTACATACTGGCCTGATAGACGAGGAAGACGTTAAGAGCTTGAAAAACCTCGACATCGACGTGATTTCCTTCGATGTCGTCGGCTCCGAAACTGCCGTCAGAAACGTCTACGGGCTGGACCTTGAACAGAATTATTTCGACCGTATTCTGGGTGCCTTTGAGGATGCTGGCCTGAACGTTGTTCCGCACGTCACGGCCGGTTTAGATAGTGGTGAAGACTCGGGGGAGGAAAGGGCGCTGAACATAATTGCCAGACACCCTCCCAAAATGGTGGTGGTAAACTCTTTGATTCCTCATCCCGGGCAGGTCCTGGAAGAGCACAGACTGGTACCGGTGCTCAAGTTGGCCGGCCAAGTCCTTCCAGCCGAGACAAAGTTAGGAATCGGCTGCATGCGCCCCAGGGATGTCGAAATCCCGATCGGAATGCTGCAAAAGAGCAGAATCAGCTCTATCGCCATGCCCTCCCATAATTTTCAGAGGCAACTCGATGAGCATGGCCTGGAATATTTAGAAAAAAACGGGTGCTGCGCGTTTGAATCGATTTAATCGATGGTTTCTAGATACTTCTTGATTTTCTTGGCCAGCCTTTCGCTGATGCCCTTGACCTGGGCCAGGTCCTGTTCCGAAGCCGCTTTTAGCTGACTTAAGCTGGTGAAGCCGCTTTCGTATAACGTAGTGGCACGGGCCAGTCCTAATCCCGGGACGCACATGAACTGCTCCAGGACAACCTCCACGTCCTCAATCTCTGCCTCTTCAGTTAACTCCTCCAGCCCGGCCTTTGCTTTCGGGTTATCTGGGTCGATGGTAAGAATATAATCATATGTTTCTATGGCCTTGTCAAACTTTTCTCTTTCCGCAAGAATCTCGGCCTTCTGCAACAGGGCATCCACATTATTCGGGTTGATCTTCAATGCGGTGTTGACATACTGTATGGCCTGCCCCCACTTTCCTTGCTTATGAAGGGTGGTTCCCTTCCCCAACAGTGCATCCTCATTGGCCTTCTCCACCACGAGAATTTCGTCGAAGCGTTTGATGGCCTCATCATGCTTTCCGTCCTTTGAGAGTTTCATTCCAGAAATGAAGACGTCTGTCAAATCTACGACGGTGGGAACCTCTTTTACGACCATCGGATTGCCGCATACGAAACACATTGCCGCGTGCGGGCTGTTCATCTCGCCACAGGTCGGGCAGGGAATGTCCGGCTCTTCTATCAGGTCCTCGTCCACTTCCCCCATCTTCCTGGCGACCTCTTTCTTGACAGGTACCGGTCGGGGCACGACTACTTTAGGCGGCGGTGGCGGCGGGGGAGCCGGCTCTGTTACATCTATGTCCAGAGTGCTCTCCAGGAGTGCCTCTTCCTGTGCTCTCTCCCTGGCCTGTCTCTCGGTTATCAGGTATTCGCTGGCATCTTTTTGTACCACATATTTCTTGCTGTAAATGGACGCGACCGCGTGCGCTTCACGGGTCGGATACATAATCGAAATGGAAATCAATTCCACGATGACAAAGGCAATTCCAAGTAATGGTAAAAATTGTGTCAGGAAGGGTGAAACATCGTTTTCCGTGGTCCAGGTATATCCTACGATGTCGGCTCCCGTGTGATTGATGCGGCATTCAATCTCCATAATCATTGACGAATACAGCCCGACGTCATTGAAATTATAAGTGTTCAAGTCAAAACTCGGGTCCTCCCACAACATCACTCCCTCTTCATTGTAGAAGGAAAGGCCAATCGGCGCTGTCGCATTTGTGCTAATCGTGATCCTGGTTACCCTGGTCAATCCGAGAGAATCCTGGGTGTCAAAAGTAAAGGCTCCGTCTTCTCCGATCTGAAGCGTGTCCGAATCGGTCTGCGGGTGCATTTCGGCAATTTTTTCGGCGGAGAACGGAACCATTAGAAAAATCACGCAGAGAACGGCCAGTGCCAGAATGACCGAGGACTTCCTTATCGAATTCCTGGCTATGAGGAACTTCCTGCTTCTGCTGCGTGTGTACCTCAGTTCCAGTCCTTTGAAGTAGACGGCCTCCGCAGCGATAATGAGCATCAATAGGAGGAATGAAAACGCAAATACATCCAGAGGGACGAAGAGGGGTTCGAACCGTGCGCCCAGGAACATTGCCACAACAAGACCCAGGACGATCGCGAGCACAATCTGGAGTGTGAAGAAACCCAGTTTGATTCTTTTGATTCGTATCAGCCTGTAAGAACCCTCTAGACGTTCTTTTATCGTCTTCCTTTTTACCATCATAACAACACACCGTGAATTTCTGGAATATTATATATCTTTCTCCCATTTACAGGTTTATTGCATAAAAATATTCGCATCAGGTTAATTCTATTACCAATTAAAACCGTAAAAAGGGATGTAGAAGATAAAGGTTTCCAAGAATAATACCAGTGCAGATCCTCTTGCGGGACTTGACTAATCCAAGTGCTTCCTCTTTCTACTCTGGCATCAGCTTCTCAATCCGGTCCAGATGTTCAGCCACCTGTTTGCCTTTCTTTGTGAGTTTATAGTTCTTATTAGAAAGTTCACGGATAAGTTTCAGGTTTACTAAATTTGTGAGGGCAGAGGCTGCTGTTTTTGGGTTCAGTCCGATCCCATGTTTTATGAATTTATCAGATGCCTTTTCATTCTTGTAGAGATAAACGAGAATCTGGAGTTGACCGGTCGGCTTTTGGATGAACTTGAGACTCATCTGCACCGTATAGAAAACTTACATATTAAGAATTAGTATGGTAAAAAATAATATATCGTGGGTTCGGTGCGGAACCCTGATAGGGTGCCACAGTATAAGTTAAATGAAAGCCATTTATAGATATTCATATTCTTAGGTAGTAAACCCGTTTATCAAGACCAGTTCCCTCAGAAAATAGGTGCAAAATATCTTCGAAATGGTGCAGGAAAGCCCTGCCTGCACCTTACTTTATATTTGAATCGCCAACGTTTCTGTATTATAAAGTCACAGATGGAAGACCTTTAGGCCTCCACCTCAATTCTTATAACCCTCTTTCCTCGGGGAAGGGTGATGTTAGTAGCACGCTTCACACATAATTCTTTGAGTTGTTCTAAGGTCAAGGTTAATGGGAATATTTTCATCAGTCTCTACATCGTATCATTGCTTTATCTCTCTTTTTCTCAAAATATCATGATTGATTATCATTTTTGATAATAATTTTTGATAATTAGATATTAAATGACATATATATGTTATGAAATCAAGTGACAAAAGGTGAAAATATGAGACAAATTTATATAACCTGGCTTTGTATTGCAGTTTTATCTTGCTCTGTTCTTGGTGCTATGGATGCAAAGGAAGTTGCTCATGAAAATTTCTTCATCATTGATAACTCTAGTTATACATCTTTCGAACCAATCAGAATAGATAATGATATAGACTTTATAAACAAAGCCACTGAATGGAACTGGCCTGGCAATGGAACTGCTGAGAATCCCTTTATCATTGAGGGTTATGATATCAACGGATGTGGGTCTGGATATTGTATCTACGTAGGGAATACTACACATAATTTTATGGTGAAAGATTGCTTTCTCCATAACGCCTCTGGATTAATGTTGTATAACGTACAAAACAGCAACATCATCAACAACACGGTCATAAATAATGAATATGGCCTAAACCTCGACAGATCTCACAACAATATGATTCTCCACAACAACATTTCGAATAACTACCTTGGCATTTGCATGTTCCTTTCAGAAACTAACATTAAAAATTGTAAGATTGACGGAAATACATTTGGTATTTATAATATTGGTGATGCCAATAATTTTGAGATTAACACATTTGCAGATGGCCAAGGTGAGGAGGTCGTAACGCTTATCAATGGCGGCAGTAACAGGGAATCTTGTATCCGTCTTCCAGAACGAGCAATGCTCAAATCTGCAAACATGACAGTGACAGGTAGAGACATCAGAAACGAGGCCGTCATTGAGGATTCCTATTGGCAAATGTATCCTTCTATATACGAGAATTGGTTAACTTGGCAGGATAATCGAGACGGAAACTGGGAGATTTATGCCTATAACCTTTCTGCGGATTCCGATAGGGATGGCATTCCAAATTACATAGAAACGCCGCAACTAGCTAATGATCCTGCGCTTTTTCGCATCACTAATAACATAGCTATTCAAAAAACTCCAGATATATATAGAGATACCATAGTCTGGTCCGACTTCAGAGATGGAAACGAAGACATATATGCATACTGTTTTTCAAATGATACTGAATGGCCCGTAACTAGGCACCCTGCGACACAATGGAAGCCTGCCATCTATGGAAATCATATTGCTTGGAGTGATAGCAGGAACGGTAACTATGATGTTTACATGTGCAATATCAGCACCGGAGATATATCACAGCTTAGCACCAGCGACAGGAACGACCTATCCCCAAGGATGTACGAAGACAAGATAGTCTGGTTCTCATACGCGGGCTCTCCGGGTGGTGATGAATTCTCTGACATCTACCTTTTCGATATTAATGATTGGAAACTTATTCAAGTCACAAGGGATAATTCACTACAGTACTCCCCATCGGTCTATGAGGGTAATATTGTCTGGCATGACAACAGAAACGGTAACTGGGAAATATACCTGTACAGCATTGATACGGGTCAGGAAGAGAGAATCACGTATGAGGATGAACAGAGTTTTGCCCCCCATATGTATGGCGAAAGAATAGTCTATTATTATCATGACAGGGTGAAAGGTTTCTGGAGCGTGCGGATGTACGACATGGAAACTGGAAACCAAAGAGACATAGAAGTGGAAACGAATGGTGATGCTCGTCCTGTTATCTATGGAGACAGGATTGCCTGGCATAACAAGACCGACGGAAAACATGATATATATGTACTGGATTTCTCAATAATAGGGCAGCCACACAATGTAACCATAGATATAGGATGTGACGGTGACATAGAGTTTGAACGTACTGGATTGTTTGACAGTGTTGAGTACATAGATGACTCCGCATTTTTTTATGAGCTAAAGAGTCATCTCCCGGGCACTGGCGGAGGTTCTTTGGATATCCCGATAAATATTTCATTCGATAATACTGGACGAGTTGTTATTGACTCACTTTCCGTCACATATAGCCTTCCAACATCCATCATCAGTTCAAGTATTAGCAATAGCCTTTTTTCAGGAGTATATTGTTATGGATCTAAGCCAAGATTCATAAATTCGACTTTTAATGGCAACCCAACTGATTTCACTCTTCAGTCCAAGAGTGATCCTATATTGCTCAATAGTACTTTCTCTGAATCCAAACTATTTTTTATGGACAAGGCGGCAAATATTACAGTTCAAAATTATCTCCACGTAAAGATCCAGACCGTGGAGGGAGAACCTGTTAATGCCAATTTAGAAGTTCTAGACAACGGCCAAATTGTCTTCGATAAGGATGTTGGCGAGGACGGTATCGTACAGTGGGTGGTGACTACCGATGCAAGGTATAACGTCACTGGAAAACATGAGAACGAAACTATTGTAACAGCTTCCCTTGGTTCATATCTCTTTGACGACAATCCGAGAGAGGTTGATATGGGAAGTTCTCATTGGGAAGCGTTCAACACGCAAACCTTGGTTATACCTTTACACACTGGCTGGAATCTAGTCTCTATCCCATTTATAACTTCGAACCAGACAATAGACCGCGTTTTGGATTCTATAGCGGGTTCATATGATTT
The DNA here is from genome assembly GCA_030670795.1 of Methanobacteriota archaeon. GTDB lineage: Archaea > Thermoplasmatota > Thermoplasmata > SG8-5 > SG8-5 > SG8-5. The sequence goes on from DAOVAY010000020.1 coordinate 16,897, forward strand.
GGTGCAAATCTACAATGCATCAGACCCCTTGGATCCATGGAAAAGCTATTCAGTTCATAGGCCAACCGTCCTCAATGATTTTACCAAACTTGACCGGAAACTCGGTTTTTGGATTCATGCAACAAGGAATTGCACTTTGGAGGTCTCTGGTCTAATTGAAGAATCGACCCCCATCCAATTATATGCAGGTTGGAACCTTGTTGGATATCCGACAATGGCCGATAATATGACTATAGCAACTGCCTTTTCAGGAACTGGGGCGGATAAAGTTGCAGGATTCGACTTCAACTCCCCATATCACCTAACAGAATTATCTCCGGCTCATCTGATGAAACCTGGAGAAGGATACTGGGTACATGTACCAGCCAATACTATTTGGATTGTATATTAATAGGTCTAATTTCTCATTAACAAAACATAAGACTCAATGTTTTCTATTATCTAGAAATTACCAGAAAGTACAACAATCCCATTATTTTTGGTAATGGCAAAGGAAAGCTTTCCTGTTCTATGGTCAGTACCTCTCATTTTTAGGACTTCAATATATTTTCGTCTTGAACCATCCGCCTCTTGGTACGTAAGAAGGATGACGCCATCAACAGCATAAGCAACTTCTGAGGGGTAAGTCTCTGTCACACTGACCTCACCAGTGAGTATTGACACAGCACGCCAATTCTTGAGACGATTTACAAGGTCAAAGAGAAATGGCCTATAAGCTTCTCCGAGGAACACTTTAGCCACCGTGATTGGATCTATCACCACTCGTTGTGCCATTGTCCCGGCCACTTCTTCATCTATGTAATCGAGTAGTTCTTCTGCAGTCGCATTTCGAACTAAATTGCCGATGTCACGAAATAATACCTTTTTTCCTATATGTTCTTTGTTTAGGTGTTTGAAGTTCGACATATAATGCATCACCCATTTGGGAGGCTCACTAAGTGTTGTGATATAAAGACCCACTTCATCATTCTCAGCACCCTCAAATAAGAATTGTTGGGTAAACGTAGTTTTCCCGGTCCCCGCAGGTCCAGCAACTAATATAACAGAGGGATATGGAAATCCCCCTTCAATCAAGGAGTCTACACCTTCGATTCCAGAACACAATCTTTCAAATCCGTTATTCATCATATTATACACCTCCATCTGGTTCAGCATTTCTAATCATTACCCCTAATATTGAAGGAGTCAGAGATTGAATAGATAATATGTCAGACCTCTCACCACTTTTTATATCCTTTACGAGGGACTTCGAAAGGTTCACAAGTAGAATCTTATCACAATTGTTAGTGATGATTTTGTATAACTGTTTATTCTTATTAACATCTAGCACAATTGGTGCCATTATGTTTTTCAGGTTTGCGATGGCTGACATGTAGGATACAAGAAAGTCTTCGAGATCCTTATAACTGTTATACTTTTTTAGAGCTGCCACATCGTCTATGAGAATAAAATCCACATTCTTCAAATCTATTTCCTGCTTGGGTATGTCCCCAGCAATGTATCCCTTTGTTGCCAAATCCTTAAGAAAATCGGTTTTACATGGGCCGTTCAGAAAACAAACATTATTATCTTGCTCATAAATAAAATCACTCTCTCCCGAGATAATGCTTACGGTATCGAGGAATATCAAATTTTTTTGTGATACACTATGAAGTTTGAGTAAATATGACATATATTGGTGTGGACGATCAATAGTTATGAAAACACCTCGCTTCCCTCTCTCCTGTAGAAAGAATTTCAGAAGTAATAGATTAACCCGAGTGCGTTCTGTATACTTTGAAATGATTAACACTTTACGTTGATTGAATCCTTCCATAGAATACAACTTACGAGTAATTATGTTCTTGATGTCTGCCTCTTTATCGTTCAAGTTAATCGTTTACATATTCTTATTTCAACATATTATAAGTATAGTTGCAGTTATCAAAAATGATAAAAATATAAAATTTCCTTGGAGATTTGGAACTAAGCATCTCGCTCAAAGTAGCCCACAATTTATGTGGTCTGTTTCTGTAATAAAAAATTATGATTTATTAACACCTAGATATTCATCTATGAAAGGTGAGTATTTGAATTGCGGACAGGCCTGGAGATCATGGAGCGCAAAATCTCTTCATTAGATACTTTGGTTTGCCTTGATAATCTATCAAACTCTTCAAAGCCTTCCGTTCTAGCATATATCTGTTTTTGGGCAACGTTTCCAAAGAGGACAAAGACCCCGAGCGTGACCCATGCAATATCTTTTATCCCAATAATAGTACCATGAATAGTACTCTCTAAGAGAGGGAAAGATTCAAGTTGAAAAGTACCATTTTCAGAAAAAATATTTAAATAAATCGTACCGCCTGAAACAAGATCCAGTATCAAATGCCCTAAAAGGACCACGGTTGTTGCGATGATAAATCTTTGGAATTTAGATGAGTTATTGTTAGTTGAGTTCTGCATCATAAATGCTACCATTAATAGTACTATGGGTAACACTCCAAGAGCAATTAAATTATGGAATATCCCGACTCCATTATAAGATGGGAAAAAGTGGTCAATATCAGGCAGTAAACCCACAAAGCCAAGTAACAGTATCATTGAGTATTTTCTGGAATAGTTGATCTCTAGAGCAAAGGCAATTCCAATAGAAACTACAAAGTGAACGACAGGTAGCATCAGGTAGGAATCTTTATAGGTAACAATAAAAGCTTTGTGCCCGTTTTCTGAAGTGATTTTCAGTAATGAAAATATGAGAGGCCTGCATTAAACCAATTTCATGTTAGCAAGAAGTGCTTTATCAAGAACAAAATAAAAAGAGGGAGTCGAAGGGGTGGGTGCCCTTCGACTCGAGGGGGATAATTCAAACTAATTGAGGTGCCTGGATGCTCAAGAGTTCGAGAGCACCGCCGAAGTCTTCAGTCTGACCGGACTTCATTTCAAAGCGGACTCTCAAACGTCCTTCTTCAAAGAAAATATACGCATTCTTCAGGTTGGAGATGTATACACTCATTCGCTTTCCTTTTTGGGTGAGAACCCTTTCCACACAGAGAATTAGATTCCTTTTCTCAAGCATTCGAATTCGTCTATAACATGCTGCAATTGGAATTCCTAGATCATGGCTGAGCTTAATGGCGCTCTTCGGGCGCCTATAAATGGCCACTAAAATCTTTACAGCATATTCGTCTGCTATGATTTTGGATGCTTCAATAGGATTCATAGTTTTCACCTTTTTACTTTATCTAAACTTATCCTAACAAATGATTTTTTATCTTCGGTGCAATCTATTGGCTCTTTCACATTCATTTCATACTCACACTGTGTACTCACGCTGCTTTCATATCGTCTCCTGAAGTCGCTGGCCATCTGTAATACTACTTTAAACCGGACCTTCAGTTTTCCAGAATCATAGAATACATAGGCATCATCAAGGTTAGCAGTGTAATACTCCACCTTTCTACCATTAGGGAAAAATGCCGTTTCAGTTATATGTAACAGACCCATCTCTTTGAGTAATTCCACCTTACTGTAACAGGTCGCAACTGGAATGCCATATAGTTCAATTAGCTCAGGAGCACTCCGTGATTTACCATAGGTGCCAATGAGAATTCTCTCGATATCGAGGTCATTTAATATTTTTGTTGCGTCTATTATTTTTTCGCTCGTGTTTTCTTCTTTCATCTTATCA
>DAOVAY010000094.1 GCA_030670795.1 Methanobacteriota archaeon
GAGGGTATGCTCTCGGCCAGGGAATAGGTCTCCATTCTCGTGTAGAGCACCACGCTGCCGCTGGCATTGGTCTCTATCTCGGCGGTGAAATTGGCCGATATCTCCATGAAAAGGTCCACGCTATAAGGCGAGCCGCCGATGAAACCGGCAAGCTCCGCATCCGAGTGGTTGAAAACCGCGACATTCTGACTTTCAAGGTAATCCAAAAGTTCTTCAGATCTCGGACCGGTGTCGAAGTTTACCACACCGAGTTCGATGTGTGTTGCCGATTCTTCCACCGACGACATGGACGTGCTCATGGTCAGGCCCAGCAACGGGAACATAATCAACGGTACGATAATCATGCCGAGCAGCAGCTTGGGGTCGCGGACCATCTCCTTGACCTCCTTCTTCACTATGTTGAGGAGACCGCTACCCATTGGCTCTTACCCCCGTGTTTGGGATTGCATTAGCCACTGTCTCTCGCCCCCCTGTTTTGGATTGTATTAGCCATCGGCTTTGCCTCCTTCGGTCACTTTGATGAAGACCTCCTCCAGGTTAATGGCGTTGTATCTTGACGTCAGCTCCTTTGGAGAACCGACATCGATCAGCAGCCCCTCGTCGATTAGCGCTACGCGGTCGCAGAGGAATTCCACCTCCAGCATGTTGTGGCTCGACAGAAGAACGCTTACGCCGTGCTTTGCCACGTGCTCCCTGATGATGCCTCTGACGTAATAGGCGTGTTTCACGTCCAGGCCGCTCGCCGGCTCGTCCAATAACGCCAGCTTCGGCGTGGTCATCAGCGCTCGCGCGATGAGTAATCTTCTCCGCATTCCTTTACTGTATTCCTTGGTCCGGTCGTCTATCCGCTCGTCAAGACCGGCAATTTCCATGCCCTTCTGAATCATCTCATCCTTTACCTCGTCCTGGACATCAAAAAATTCCGCCATGAACCTCAGGTATTCCCTTCCGGTCAGCTGCTTGTACGAACCGGCTTCTTCAGGCAGATAGCTGATGATCTTCCTCACTTCCTCGGGCTCGGACAATACGTCAATGCCGAAAACCGAAACGGAACCAGACGTCGGCTGGAGCAGCGTGGCCAGTATTCTCAATGTGGTGGATTTTCCCGCGCCGTTCGGGCCTATAAGACCGAAAATCTCGCCCCTCTTGACGGTAATCGAGAGGTCGGAAAGCGCGACAACGTTTTTGTAATGCTTGCTGAGGTTATTCGTCTCCACGGCCGGTTGCATCGGTGAAGTATCGAAATGCCATATTAAAGGCGTTTGGCAATGGAACTATCGGAATATATTTAATAACCGAGTCATTCACCCCTTTTACCGAGGAATGCCATGAAGAGGAGCTCAAGGGTCTGGAAAAAACGTGGACAACAGCGCTGGAAATGGCGAAAAAAGAAAATGAGGCGCCGAAAGAGAGCACAGAAAATGCGCAAGTCCTGAGCTTGAATGCTTCGAAGTGGGAGTATGGGGTAACACGGCATCCTCGCGGGCTCCAGTTACAGGGATGATAACCAACGGGTATTCTGAGAGGTCTGGAGACGTCCTTACCACGATGATGAATAACTGGAGCGATGACCCGTAGATGGCCTTAGCAGGTCGCCCTGCACTCGTGCAGGTCAATCCTGCGATAAAACGCAGGCCACCCTGCGGCAGATACCCGCTGATCTGGGTTCAAAGGATCCCTTGGAGTGATTGCAATAATATGTTCAGAAACTCCAAGGTTCGCCACGGACTTGAAACGGTAATACTGTTTTACCAACATTTCAAGTCCAGTGTCCGTAGGAAAGTGCGAAGCACTTTTCAAGGAATGTCAGTGAAAGGATCTTGAAAATCCCAGTGCTCCCATTTTTTTTCTTTTTCTCAAATTTACTGGTAAAAGGAAATATGTGCGCCGAAAAACGGTAATTGCATTTCCATCTATTTTTCGGCCAGCACCGAGGCCAGTTTACTGACCGAGATTATTTTTAAATACCAAGGTTCAGCGCGGACCAGATTTTTCTAGTCAAGTGAATGAAAATTATTCCTCTTTCTTCTTGGCCGCATCCTTGGTCTTGTCCACGCCTTTCTTACCCAGCTCTACTCCTTTCTTTCCGCCTTTCTTGCCCAGCTCCCAACCCTTCTTTCCGCCTTTCTTGCCCAGGTCCACGCCCTTTTTACCGGCATCTTTGGTTTTATCCACGCCTTTCTTGGCCGCTTCCTTGGTCTTGTCAAATATACCCATAATTTCACCGAACATTAAAACGAGTCGTTGTAGATAATCCTTGTGCCTTAAAGGGTGTTTCCGAGCAATCCGAAAAATCAAATAAGTGTAAGTGGTTGTCATGGGCGTAGAAAGGTGATGAAGCATGGGTGATGTGGAGGATGTACAGGAGATTGCCGACAGCTTGGACATGAACGCCCGTGAGAAGGCAAGGTACGATCAGCATCTTGTGGACATCAAGAGTTATCAGAAAAGGGCTCGATTCTGGCGGATTATAAACAGTATCTGTCAGATCATATTCTTCTGGAATATCGTGGCAATGGCCCTGGAACTGGCACAAACATATGCGACAGATTCCATTCCTTCACTCGGTCCCTTTTTTACATCGCTTAATGATGTGACTGCCCCTATTTCATTTTATTTTGGTATCGCCAGTGCTTTTGCATTCTTCCTCATGATATGGACCGGTATAGTCAGGTCGAAGTGGGAGGGAAAACTGACACGGTCAACCGCTTATTGTCTGTCTTTCCTCTCGAACATCGAGCACAGGGAGTTCATGAAGCTGGAAGCCGACGAGCTGCTCAAGATTAGGAGGACCAAGGCCATGACGAATCCCGAGTTCCGGGAGAAACTCAATCTCCTGCAGAAAGCGCGGGACGCGGGAAAGATGAGCAACGTCCTATTCCAAAAGAACGTGCAGATGCTGGAGGAGTCGTACGGGAAGTAGGAACGAGGTTTCGTTGGAGTCAAACCAATGACCGAATTGGCATTGCCGCACCCTGAGCTGGTGGGTCGGGAGGAGGAGCTGAACAGGCTGAAGCAATCGGTGGATTATGCAATAGCGGGGAACGGCTCGACCATTTTCATATCGGGCGAAGCCGGTATCGGAAAAACCAGAGTGGTGAACGAGCTGAACGCTTTCGCACAATCAAAGAACTGCAACATCCTCCAGGGGTGGTGTTTTTCCGATTCGCTTACCCCGCTGACACCGGTCCACGAAGCCTTCAGGAATGCCGGTCTGGACCACCTGTTTTCCAAAGAAAAACCCCCGAAGCTAGAATGCGTCTATATGATGAACAACGCCGGCATACTTTTATCCAAGGTCGAGTGCACGGAATCACAATTGGACGCCGACTTATTCACCGCGATGCTGAGCGCGGTCGGAGAGTTCGTCAAGGATTCGATAGCGATGTTTGATGCCGAGCAGACGAGTAGTCTAAACGTAATGGGCTTCGGCGATTATCGGATCATCATCG
>DAOVAY010000061.1 GCA_030670795.1 Methanobacteriota archaeon
GAAGGTTTTGGCTTCTCTTCCGGTCCTTTTTCGATTTCCTTTTCTGTCTGAATCTTGAGGTCCTCTATTGCGGCTTCTATGGCCATGATTTTCACAGGATTCTTGAACAAAGCATTTATTCGCTCGATCTCCTTTTCATAACCCGTGATTCCCATTTCGGTCAGTTCGGATTTGAGGAATTCCACTCGCTTAACATTCTTATCGAATTTATCAAACAGTTGCTTTGCCTCCGCTATATCCCCAGCCAAACAATCCTCCAATGATTTCACGATGAATCCAGATGAACGCCATTCTTCCAAGCGTTTTTCAAGTAGTTTTCTGGAATCGTCTACGACGTCTTCCGACCCTTCTGCGTCAGCAGAAGCCTTTGTTTCTTTACCCCAGGTGAGAGAAAATTTTGCCCTCCGCTTTTTCTCGGCTGCAACCTTATCGACTAGATTGACCAAGGCTTCTGGATGATTGTCAAGTATCTCATCGATGTCTACTCTCCCATGTACATCTAGCGAACAATTCGTATCATAGGTATCGCCCCAAATTAACCTGAGGGCATCCTCTCCTTCCTTGGTCTGGATGTAAGCCTCCTTTTCTCTTCTACCGAATATTGCGCCAATTGGGGTGCCTTCACGAACAATCAGATAACCTTCTGAGATCATATCTTCCCGTTTTATGATGGTCTTGATATACCCGGTGAACTTAAATTTCTTCAGTTTGAATAATATCTGTTTTAATGCATCTATTCCTCCGCTAACTGATTTCACCAGAGTGCCTTCCGGGAGCTCGTTACCTGTCGTTGCCAACACCTGCCTGACGCCTAATTATCACTATCCGATATTTAAGGTTTGAGTAGTGGAATTTCAATCCTCTCAACCCGCTTTCTCATTTCTCCCATTTCACAATCTAAAAGTATTGAAAAGTATAAAAAAGGGGATGTACATATAGGGTTGATATCATGTTGACAGAAATCAGTGAACTTATTGGTATGGAGGTATATACGGACAATGCCATAGCTCTGGGGAATGTAGATGACCTCGTAATTGAAACAGATACCCAGAAGATTGAAGGTCTATTCGTAAACAATCCCAACCCCCTGCTTGTGGAACATTCCAGATCGATAAGCGTCCCTTACAGATGGATTCACAGCGTGGGCGACGTCATCATTTTGAAGTACTTCCCCAAGTTCGTCAGAACCGAGGCCTCTCCCGATAGAGTGCCCAAAATCAGAAAGATCAAGGAAGAAGTGAAGCACGCGGCACATGTCGCAGAGGAGAAGTTGATTCATGCGGAGAAGGCTGCGGTGGCCAAGATAAAAGAGGAAGGCAAGAAACTGGCAGACGAGATAAAAGAGCTGTAAACTACCAAGCTCTAAAGGACCTGTCGTTTAGATTCTGGTCTGTATGTTTACATACTATCAGCCGCACACCTGATTTATCAGAGCCAGATGCTCTGATTTGCTATGCTCAAATATGCACGGTGTACGGCGGTCTACCACATTTGATTTAAGCCAGATCAATTCATCCATGGCCTTCAGACCAGGGGGTTCTTGACCTTCTACACTAAAGATGCAGAGTTCAAACGTATTTTTCAGCACTAATTTACTTTACCGTATGGTTTCGGTTCAGATTCTCCTTATTTTTCCCAGCATTGGCTCGTATACCAAACCCTTATCCAATAGGCCTTCCATGGCGCTCTCGAAGTCTTGTTTCTTCAAACCAGACTTTTTTGCCGCTTTGGCCAGAACATCCCAGTCAATACCGCTTGAATCCGGATCTTCTTTCTCAATGACTTCAAGGAGCTTTTCTTCCTCCTGGGTTAGTTCTTCGTCTGTATCATCCTCACCCGTTTCCTCGGTTTCAGGAACAATGACCGGCGGTTCAGCAGGCACATCCTCTTCTAATACCTCTTCCAATTCAGTGGTTTGAACTTCCTCCGGAACCTCCATAAGCTCCTCTCCCTCCTCTGGAATTAAGAACCTGAGGGCGTCTATCAGCATGGTCTGATATCTGTCCAGAGGAAAGTCCTCGTAATGGTCCATCGCTGCCATTACACCTTCTGCTAGATTTTGGCCATGCCCGAGATTCATCAGTTCTTCCACAGAAGGTTCGGCCATCTCCTTGGCCTCGGAGACTGCCTCGATCCTCTGTTTCAATGCTTTGCAACCATCAAGAACCCACGTGTCCCTCAATTCCTTTGGCACGCTTTTGACAACTTCCGGTCTTATCGATAGATACATGACTCCCTCCTCCGGAGAATAAACCCGTACCTTTCCGATTACGGCGGCAAAGCCAGGTATAGGGATTTTCGAGAGAGCCAGCGACGCTTCAGGTTGGAACTGACCGGCCGACAAGAATAACGTACCCGTGGGGTCGGCCATTCTCGCCCTCCACAATGGCTCCTCCGTACTACCTACGTTCTCCAAATCGGTTATCACGCCCACAACATAGATACGATTTATCTTAGCGCCCAGTGGTGTTACCACGTAGGTAGGTGCCCGTTCCTCCTCACCTGTCAAAACTAGAGAAGATTCGCTAAGTTCACCGGCGAACACTCTCCAGGCCACCTCCCTGCCCATCATAGGAACTCCTCCAGCATTCCCTGGGCTTCCGATAACGGGTCTATGGTTGCAAACTCCGTATCGTTGGCTATCAACATCAAGCCGAAATCATCGGACGTGACATTTCCCATCACTATCATGGGTTTCGCGACAAGTATATCGAACAGCTCCTCCTGGATAATGCCCTGGTCCATCGCTTTCTTTGCCTCCTTGAGGCACTTGTCCAGGGATTTATTAAGGAGTTTCTCAGAGAGGTCTTTGCCCAGTATCACCGTAAGGGCACCTGTGCCATCGTCCAGAACAGCCTTTGTTCTGAGGTCGGGTTCGCCTTTTACCTCACCATGCACACGGCACTGGTTTTTTTGTAATACCCTGTTACACTCGGGGCATCTGAGTACCAATCCGCTTCCCTGCCTTACGTCCAGTATCACACCGGATACGGAAGCGCCGACCATACCGCCCATTCTGGCCAATTCATCAATGGTAACATCCACAGGTTTGGCCAGCTCCTCTTCACTGGGGAATTTTTCTTTGGATTTCTCCACCGCTGTCGAATCGAAGTTCAGCTGAGGCATTCCCCTCCACCTTCTCAGGTAGCCGTTGTTGACCTTTATCGCATCCCCCCGCTTGATCTTGGTCTTACCCCAGCATGTATAAGAAACCTTGCCAGTCTCGTCAGCCATTATGCCGGACATCACATCCTTTGTCTCACCGCTGACATTTACCTCACGACTCTCGATGCTGAGTACACGGCCCATAACGGCGATGTTGCCTGAAGTATCTCCCAAGGAGGAAATCTTCGTTAATGTTGCCTGGGGCCTTGCATTTCCGTTAAACGGTGGGAGCTCTGAGCTGTCCACCTTTGTCAGAGTTCCACGGTTGCCGATGTTCACCTGTGGCTCATCCCTCCACTCTGTGATGTAGGCGCTCTCTATCCTCACCACGTCGCCCTTCTGCAATGAAACGTCGCCTTTCTCCCATAGGGTGAACGGGACCGTACCCGTGTCGTCCCCCAGGATGCCTGAGAGAATTTCCTTTTCCTCGCCGTCCGATGTGATCGTCTTCTCGTTCACGTACACAACCCGGCAAAGAAGGTCCACGTTCTTGTCAACAGGCGTCAGTTCTCTAACTGTTTTTTTCGCTGGCTCTGAAGAAAAGCTCAACACGGCGCCGTATTTTCTGGCTATCAATTTCTTGGCCTCGGAAACAGATAATCTGAATTCCTCGACATAATTCTTCAATTCTTTCTCAATCTCTTTTCTGTCAACATCCTTGGTGACAGAGCTCAAAATTTCATCTATATCTTTCTTGTACTTCTTTTCCATAGGATCACGACCTTTTCCAAAGTGATCTGCTGTACTCCCGATTGTATCAGAGGTATAAAAGGGTTGGTGGGGGGTCGGCGAAACTAATCAAAAAGGTCCTTGGGAGCATCAGCCAGCTCCACCAGCGCCTGCGCCTCCAGAAAGTGCAATTCTCCGGGAATGACAATCGAATGAAGCGGTGGGCCGAAGTCCTTTTTCGCCATCTCGGAGAATGATCCTGCACTCACGAGGGCGTCATCGGAGCCGGCCCGCGCCACAACGCAGACCAATCGCTCCGGCGTGATTAATCCACCTTTCAGTTCTTTTTCTACCGAGGCCAGTACCTCGAGGCCTTCATTGGCGGTCATGTACTTTCCCTCGGCGTGTTTTATGTCGAGAAGGAACAGCGTATGCATGCCGTTTCGGAAATTTTCGAGCGCCTTTTCGTAGAAACTGGTCGGTCTAAAGTTTTCCTCTGGTAAAGGAATGGTAATGGTTCTTCCGAACTTGTAAATCTGGAGACCAAGGGCAGCTGGAACCGCAGTGAACGCGGAAACTCCGTCTATTATCGCTGTTTCTATTCCCCTCTCCTGAGCTCTCAATCTCAAGTCCTGATGGGTTGTAGCGCTCATTGGATCTCCGGGAACAAGAAGGCAAACTTTTTCTTTGCCATCTTGTTCCAAAATGGCGTCCCCGCCTTCTACAGACTCGCGGTCGAGCATGATGATTTTTTTATCCAAAAGGTCCTCAAGCCGCTCCCTGCTGCCGCTTGATAAAGTCGAGGTATAACTCTCCATGAAGACGTGGTCGCAAGCCATAGCCACTTCCAGGCCTTTGAGGGTGATGCCTCTTTCGTCTCCCAATCCCAAACCTATGAATATTAGCTTTCCCATGTACGCACCATGCGCTGTAAATGTGTGGTAGTTCCCAAGGAGGAAGGGGAGAACATACGTAAAAAGCTTTCAGACGATGGCATGCTTCGGCTGGACCTCAAAATAATCAGCGACGTCGATTTCGTTTACATACCGATTAATGATGAGGTCGAAATCGAAATTGAAACCGCGGTTAATAATTTCGAGGAAATCGACAGAGCCAGCAGTTACAAGGAATTACTGAGTTTGCCCGAAGACCTCGAGGAGTTGCTGCCCACCTCGTTCGACATCATCGGAGACATTTACATTGTCAAGCTGGCTGACGAGTTGTTACCTCGTTCTAAAGAAATTGCAGATGCAATCCTAAAAGCGCACAAGAACGCTGAAGTCGTAGCACTGGACAAAGGTGTGCAGGGGGAATTCAGAACCCGCGACCTTCAGATACTTGCCGGAGAGAAGAGAACAACGACGGTTCACAAGGAATACGGACTGATGTTCGAGATGGACCTTACAAAGGTGTACTTCTCGCCGAGATTGGCCACGGAACGGAAGAGAATTGTCGACCTTATCGAGCCGGGAGAAAGAGTAATCGATATGTTCACCGGTGTTGGCCCGTTCTCAATAATGATTGCAAAAAACGCGGAGCCGGATATCATCTACGCCATAGACAAAAACCCCGAGGCAATAAATTATATAATTAGAAATATAAAATTAAATAAAATAAAAAATGTCGCACCGATGCTGGGCGATGCCAGAGAAATCGTGTCAAGAATTAAAAGGGCAGACAGAATCATCATGAACCTGCCCCATTCCTCATTGGATTTTCTGGATGTGGGTTTGTCTTCGGTCAAACCGGGTGGCCAAATACATCTTTACGCCATTGTGGACAAAGATACGCTTGATGAAATAAAATCAAAAATCTTAACAATAGCGAGCCCGAGAAACATTTCAATAGAGAATGTCCAAGAGGTGCATACCTACTCCCCAACCGAGTGTTTGTACTGTTTCGACCTAGCTATTCAATAAATTCTATTTTAATAACCTGTATCACTCGAGTCTCACTCCCCTCTGTCCCTGATATTTTCCCGAGCGCTCTGAATATGCCTTACTCGATGGGGAATCCAGCCTTTCAAACACGATTTGAGCAAACCTCTCACCGACAGGGATGCTCACCTCCTTGTCCGAGGAATTATACGCGGATAATGTCAAGGTTCCCTCGAAACCGGCATCCACTTTTCCGAATGAAGACATTATTCCTTTTCTGGCCCAGGTGGTCCTTATCCAGAGCTGCGAGGTGATTTCCGGGCCCAATTTTACGTATTCCTTAGTGCTGACAGCAAACCATGTTTGGGGTGGGATTATGATCTCCCCGGTATGCTGGCTCTCTCCGTCTTGACCTACTCTTATTTCTGCAATCTCGAGGTCATAACCGTTTGGTGTCAGGTTCCTATCGTTATAATTCTCAATGATTAATTGCCCCTCCTCCATTGCCTTCAAAATTCCACTGTCTGAAAGTACCACCATGGTGCGCCATATCGCATGGCTCTACAAAACTATTGCGGTTTCATGAGTCTGGCTAGGTCTCCTGTGGAACCTGCAAAGTTGTCCAATTCCAGAGTGTCCAGCCACTCTTCCCTGCAATCGCAATCAAGTTCATTGAAAATGTTAATTTCGCCCCGCAGCGAGAACTCCCGTATCGCGTTGAGAATGCCTTTGTCACATTTGCCGCAATTATGAATCCCGCGCTTTGAACCTCCGCCGGACGGCGCCGAGACAATACGGACTTTAGATGGTGCCCTGAGAACCTCGACAAGGCTCCAAAGCCACGGCGGCCGATAATATCTGCGTTTCCAGAGACCCTCGACCACCGTCCCTCTCTGCACGTTAACCGGATTAATAGAGATTGTCTGGCTTATTTCGCTGACTCTCTCAATCGAATTTTTCACGTCCGCGATTGACTCGCCCTCCGTCAAGTAAGGCGGTTTCAAAAGCAGATATGTTCGGATGCTGGCATCGTTCTTTTTCAGGATGTCACACGCCCTCTTGTAATCTGAAAACAGAAACCCCTTGTTGATGCATTTCGCTCTGATGTCGTCATTGGCAGTTTCCAGCCCTATCGCGACCTCTAATCTTTTCAACAAATCGGTCGCCCTTTGTAGGTTCTCAGCTGTGACGAACTCCGGTCTGGATTCCACCAAAACCTGTCCAGCCTTTTGACCTGCCATTTCTAAAATACGTTTTTGTGCAACCATATCTATTTCTTCAGGGTCGAAGAAACTGCCTGAGGTGTATATTTTCAAGTAAGGTTGATTGGTATGCTGGCCAATGGCAAGTTCGAATTGATTTACCAGGTCTTCAGAGGATACCGAAGAAAGGCAATCGTTGTTGTAACCGCACATCAGGCAGCCGTTCTTTCTCGACCAGAAACAACCCTTACTCCGCAGGACGACAACAAGTGAATCAACTATCTGGCCGTCCATGATTTCCTTTTCTGACCACACCGCAACGGGCATCTTAGGATTGGCCTTCACTTTTTTCATCAATTCTACAACGAATAAAAATATTAAAAGCCACTGGAGAGATTTGAACTCCCGACCTGCTGATATCTTGCCACCTGGGGAATCCGTTCTGCACCCTTACTGGATACATACCTGGTTTCTTTTTCCCTAGGGTTTTTCTTTGCCAGACAAAGAAAAAGGCTACAAGTCAGCCGCTCAACCGGGCTAAGCTACAGTGGCTTAATTCTTATTCGTCAATGATTACCTTCTTGTTTTTATTCCTATTGGTAAGACAAAACCCTTTTAACCCACCCCTCAATGCCACATTATGCTCGATTGGTCCACCGCAGCCATCATCGGCATCATCCAGGGGATTCTTGAATGGCTACCAGTATCTAGCTCGGGCCAGACAACCATTGTAATGGTGGATTTCCTGCGGATCAACACTGAAATGGCAATATCTCTGGGACTGGCTGTGCACATCGGCACTGCACTGGCGGTTTTCGTGAAATATCCAAGGCAATTACTTGACTTGAGAAAGAGGAGCCTGTCGAGTAAGTTCTATTGGGCCACCACCATCATTTCACTGGCAATCGCTTTTCCAATCATCCTTCTTCTCGAACAAACCTTTGAGAGCGAGATCTGGACAGGATTGACTATCACACTTTTTATCGGCATCGCCCTGATATTGACCGGTCTTTTTCTGGCTGGGTCACGGCGGCGAACGTACAGGCCCATATCGAGAGGGAGCTATTCCGACTATGCCTTATTAGGCCTGGCCCAGGCTCTAGCCGTACTGCCTGGTATCTCAAGGTCGGGCATGACAGTGGGGGCACTTCTGATGCGGGGTTTCAAGAAAAATCAAGCCTTGGTTTTTTCCTTTCTTCTTTCGGTGCCGGTCTCGGTTGCAGCAGCGGTTTATTTTCTGGTGTTCGGTAGCGTAGCTGGCATTGGAATCTGGCTCTTTGTTATCGCAGCCTTTTTCGCGTTCTTGTTCGGCTACCTTTCAATGGGTGTGTTGATAAGAATCGCAAGAAGTGTGAATTTCTCATCGTTCTGTATATTTTTCGGTGGGCTGGCAGTACTAATTTCATTGCTTATCTGGATTGCTGGTTAAGGTAATCATTCATATTTTTCGCCGATTGCATTTTTTGCCTTGCCGAATCGTTTACTGAACAGGAACTTCAAGTTACCGATACCATCACCCCAGGTGTTGAGTTTTACCTCTCCTTTTCGTGGGCTGTATTTGATGGGCATCTCCTTGAACCTGCATTTCTTCGCAGCCTCGATTTTAATTTCTTCGGAAAGGGCCATCTCATCGCTGGTCAGGTCAAATCTGGACAGAATCGAACGTCTGAAAACCCACATGCCGGTTTGCGAATCCGCAATCTTCATCGAGAAGAGAATGTTAGTGACCGTCTTTAACAGCCAGTTACCCAAACGATGCTCTGCACTCATGACTTCTTTCTCCAGAGTGGACAGGCGGTCGCAGGAGATGAAATCCAGGTTTTCTCCTTCGAGTATTTCCACAAATTTTGGGATGTCAGAGGCGGGATATGTGCAGTCAGCGTCCAGCGTAGCCAGAAACTCGCCCTTTGCCTCTGCAAAACCTGTCTTGTACGCCCTTCCGTAACCCCTTCTAGGCTCGTCGATTATTCTCGCGCCCTTGCTGACCGCGATTTCCCTGGTTTTATCTTTGGAATTCGTATCGACCACAAGAACTTCGTACTGGCCTAACGGCTTGAGTGCTCTATTAATTTCGTCCATGACCTGCCCGATTGATTCCTCCTCGTTCATTGTCGGGACAATAACCGAAACCTTTGGCTGTTCTGACATTCGTGCTGGGATTGAAGGCGGGATTAAAAATCTTTGTATCGTTAATCAAGTTTCAATTCATAGTTGATGCTTTCGGTGTGAACCTGATAACCCAAGGACATGTAAAGCCCCAATGCTTTGCGGTTCTCAGCATCCAAGCCAAGATAAATTGTATCCATTCCGCGGTCAGCTATCCACTTCATGCCTTCGGTAAGCAATGCGCGACCGATACCTCTCTTTCTGTGAGATTTTGTGACGCCCAATATGTTCGCCCAACCTGCCTTCGTGTTGTTCTCCATGTTGTATAGGACGCTCTCCTCGCACATACAAACACCGACTATTCTCTGGCCATCCTTTGCTAAGGTCAGTCGGGATATCTCTTCATCGGTCTCTCTCCATTTGAGAAACTTCTCAACCGGAGTGGGGGAGAAGTTATAGTGGTCAGCGAAGGAATCATTCATTCCTTCAACGAATTGTGCAACTAATTCATCACTCGCCTCTTTGAACATTTTATATTCGATACTGATGCCTTCAGGCGGCGGAAGTGTTTTTGGTGCATCCTTTTGTTTCCACACCATCATGAAGAAATGACGCACATCCTTGAATCCGAATTCGAGAGCGATATCATGCCGCCAGCCTTCCTGTCCACTGCACCATCGATAAGCTTTGGCAACCTTCCGCGAT
>DAOVAY010000016.1 GCA_030670795.1 Methanobacteriota archaeon
GTCGGAAATCAAGATAGTTTGACGGTGGACCTCTATTATTCCACGGATGGCGGAATGACCTACCCGAATTCAATTATTGCGGGACTCACGGGCTTTAGTTCAAACCCCTGCTCTTATGAGTGGAATCCGATACCGGTCATAGACTCAAACAACGCCAAGGTGAAGGTTGCGGTCACAGACCCATTCCCCCGCACGGCTGAGGATGCCAGTCAGAACGACTTCACGATAGATTCCACGGCACCGAACCCCGCAACTAACGTGCGTGCGGAACTTACCGGCACTATTGACGTGACAATATACTGGACTGCTTCATCATCTCCTGACGTGGACTACTATGAGATATGGTATGTGGGTTTAACGGCCCTGAACAATTGGGACCCCAGCGGAGACAGTTACGGTTTCTTGACCACGACCCCTGCAGGCACGACCACCTACGTGCATGCCAATAGAGGAAAGAACAACGGGAACTCGTACGTATACCAGATAAGAACGTTCGACATAGCAGGCAATGAGGAAAGAACCCTAACTCAGGCGGCCAAATTCGGCAGGACCCTGGGTTATGGCGCGAACCCGAGTCACTGGTGGTTGATGGGTTCCTGCCTAGTGCAGTCCGACACGTCCTTGAACCACGTGATTCAGGGCGAGGGCCTCCCGGGCAGCAGCGACTATGTCATGGCCTGGGATGCGGCAAATCAACAGTGGTTATCACACAATGAGAATCGGCCGACCAGTCTCAATAGCCTCACCGACATAACTAACGAGATGGCCTTCTGGTTACACATAACGGCCAATACCAGACTCACCACTGCCGGTTACATCGCGGACATGAGCATCGACTGCTATGCCGGTTGGAATCTGGTTCCATATCCGTATGCCGAGAGGGCGAAGACCACAGACCAGATAGAGGCCGACCTCATCGCTAACTGTCCGAATTATATGTCCGGCTCATTGACCGTATTCGACTACAACGAACAGTATGGGGTGAGACCGCCGGCCAGCGAAACCATTGATTACAACGAGGAAGGTTTCTGGGTACAGGTTACGGCCGATAGCATCTGGCAAGTAAACAATTATTAGAATCGGGAATTCAACCCAATTCTCTCAAGGCGTTAGAGTAAGGTATATGCGTACGCGAATCGAAACAGACCATCAACACCTTCTTGATAGACGCGTCACCGTCAAGAAATCTGTTTACTTCTCGAACGGCAATTTTCGCAGCCAAATCAATTGGAAATCTGTACGCACCAGTGCTGATGGACGGGAAGGCTATGGTTTTCACACCATTCTTCACTGCCAGTGCAAGCGAATTCCGGTAGCAGTTGGCCAACAGCTCCTCTTCGTTCTTATCTCCGCCTTGCCACATGGGTCCGACGGTGTGTATTACCCATTTAGCCGGCAGGTTATAACCCCTGGTAATCTTAGCTTCACCGGTGTTGCAACCCCCGAGTGCTTTACATTCTTCCAAGAGCTCTGGCCCAGCCGCATGGTGAATTGCCCCGTCCACCCCGCCACCGCCGAGGAGCGCTCGATTTGCCGCATTGACAATGGCATCCACATATTGCTGCGTAATGTCTCCTTGGATTACTTCGATTCTGTCAGACATCTTCAATCCGGGATGTCATTGCAGTTTAACTAAAAGAAACTTTTTAAACCGGGTGTGAGTTCTTAGGTCCATGGGGACGATTGAACTTTTACTAGCAATAATAGTCTTCACTTTAATCGGTTGTGCTCTCGGCATAATTACGGGTTTGGTTCCAGGAATACACGTTAATAACGTAGCCTTCATGATTCTGGCCTCGCAGTCCGCACTCTTGTCTTTTGCAATGGTGGTGTTTGGTTGGGCAGCGCCAACGTCCACTCAACTGGTGGTGATAGTTTGTTCGTTGGTCATCGGGAACGTGATTACCCACACCTTTCTGGATTTCATACCGTCTGTTTTCTTGGGTGCGCCGGAGGGTGAAACCGCCCTTTCCCTTTTACCGGGTCACAGGATGATGCTGGCAGGAAGAGGCTATGAAGCGGTTAAATGTTCAATCATCGGCAGCTTTGGGGCGGTTTTTGGAGCACTGATACTATTAATTCCAATGCGCCTGATAATCGGCAGCCCAGTACACGCCTATGATAGCCTTGCTGGCTGGATGCACCTGTTGCTACTGTGTGTCAGCCTGTTTCTTATTATGACCGAAACCGCCCGGCCAAAAGACAGGTCCTTCAAACCCAAGGATTTCAAGATGGATGGGCGTGTGATACTATCGGTTGTTGATCCAGAAAGAGCCGCCCATGATGGCCAGAGAGTCACGACACTTTCAGAATTGTCCGCATCTGATAAAGGCGATGTGATTTTACAATCCAGCATCCGACATAAGTTTTCAGAGGACGATGCCACATATTTAATCTTCAAAGAAAACAGAAAGACCCTAAGGGTAAGGGTTGTGGGGGAGCTTGCAATCGAGCCGGAAATAGGCGAAGCCGTCACGGTTGTGGGCCAGGTTCACCCGGTCCCCTCCTGGAAAGATCATATGACAAAGAGGGCGATGGCGGCCGGCGTTTTCCTCCTTGCAGGGCTGCTGGGAGTCGCACTTCTTTCCAACCCAGGAATGGCCTCGAGAAACCTGTTCCTGTTCAAAATACCGTCCGTCGACCAGAGCACGATACTGCTCTTCCCCCTCTTCACGGGTTTATTCGGTCTCTCTACCTTGATATTGAGCATGATGGATGCGCCGGAGATACCTGAACAGAAGATTGACAATGTAAGAGTCAAGCTGAGCCTGCGACAACAGTCCAAAGGTATTGTTTCCGGGTGCGCGGCAAGCAGCGCATCATGGTTTCCCGGCGTCTCGGCTGCCATATCAACGATAATATCTGTTTTTCTTCACAAAGGTTCTGAAGAAAGGGACATCGAAGACCCCGAGAGAGAAACCGAAACCCAGCAATTTCTGGTTTCCGTATCGGCGGTGAATACATCTGTAGCCCTTTTCAATCTCATGGCCTTGTTCGTAATAATGAAATCCAGAAGCGGGGCGATGAAATCTGTGGAAGGCATCATGGCAAGCAACCTGACAATCTGGGAACCGCTAAGCAGCATACCCATGGCCCTCGCGGCACTGCTATTGTCGGCTTTGATAGCGGCCATCGCGTCTATATTCCTCGCCCTCTTCTTCGGTAGATTGTTCGCCAAGTATTGTTCTAGGATAAATTATACGCGACTTGTCAAAGGCGTGATAATCTTCCTTGTGATTATGGTGTTGTTATTCTCTGGCGTGCTCGGTTTGATGATACTGGTCATAAGTACCTGTGTAGGCATGATACCACCACTTATCGGGGTGAAGAGGGTCCATTTGATGGGATGTTTGATTGTTCCCGTGATATTGTTCTTCCTCTAAATCGGTTGTTTCATATAGAACGAGGGTAATTCACAACAGATGAGATTCTTAACGGGTCTTGTGCTGGGGGCGGTCATTGTATTTGCGACCATTTCAATAACTTCCTGGAAGACGAGCGCAGCTCCTCCATATGATATCATAATCAATGAAATTCTCTATGATCCAGCAGGTCCAGAGGTGGAGGGAGAATGGGTAGAACTCTGGAATGCAGGAAACCAAACCATCAACATTAATAACTGGACCTTGTCCGACCAAGACGGCGGCGTTGACATAACCTTTCCAGACATAGATTTTCCACCAGGCGCTTACGCTCTCGTACATACGGGGGAAGGTGCGAACAGCACGACTTTTGTGAACGGGAAGGCCGAATTCTATATGTGGAAATCCTCGTCAATATGGTCGCCGACAGGCGATGACGCTCTCCTAGCCAATGAGACCAACGCTACAATAGACTTTGTCTCCTACGGTCAATGGAACGGCTCATTTGTTGACGAACCACCAGTAGATTTCCCTTACACTCATAGCAATGCAACCGCCGAAGAGGGTTTCTCTATTGCATTAACAAATGGTCAATTTTGCCAGTCCATCCCAACACCACTCGAAGACAATAGAGAAGACGTCTACGAGCCACTACTTTTCACGGAAGTCTATTATTATCCATACGGAGAAAATGAGTTTGTGAGGGTCCACAATTCGTTGGCATATGATGTTGACATCTCCTTTTGGTATCTTACAGACGGGGAAGGGATTGTCGCGTTTCCGCCCGGAACGGTGCTCAACTCAAACCAGTCATTTTACATTGCACAGAACTCGACCAATTTCCTCGAAGAAACACTTATCATTCCAGACTTTGAATATGAGAACGAACACCTGGACTCCGAAGAAATGATGATAATCGGCGCCGCACCCGTGCTAGCCAACGATGGCGATGAAGTATTTTTCATGAATAATTTCGGGACCCAAATCGACGCATTCATCTATGGCGACTCAAGCTATTCCGACCTTGGCTGGGACTCTGAAGCATTAGTCAAGTTGAAGAACGGGCGCGTAGCCAAAAGGAACATCGAAGGAACTTATGCGGATACCAATACATCCGCAGACTGGCAAAATATCAGAGAATATGGCCCCGCCCAATCGGACTTTCAAGCGGAAACGTTCATGGTAAACGGAGGTATGGAACTGTTTACCTCTCCCGACACGAGCTTTGAAGTGATATCCAATACTATCGCCCTCGCACAAACCACTATAGCCATAAACCTCTATGAATTCACCAACACCGCCTTGGCCAGCGAATTGATGAGTGCCCTTGATAGAGGCGTTGATGTAAATCTCTTCCTTGAAGGTGCACCCGTGGGCGGGATTAACGCTACCGAACTGTATATCGCCAGACAAATCGTGGAGAACGGCGGGCACGTTCGTATAATGACCAACGATGAGGACAATGACATTCATCAAAGATATGCTTACGACCACGCGAAATACCTCGTGATAGATAACTCTACATTGATACTCATGTCTGAGAATTGGGGTTGGACGGGTGTGCCCCCGACCGGAAAATGGGGCAACAGGGGCTGGGGCATTCGCATTGACGATACTAATTTGGCAGAGTACTTTGCAGACCTTTTCTACACGGACTGGGAACCGGAGATGAAGGACAGCGTACCTTTCGACTCTTCACATACAAGATGGAACGACGGAGTGAATTACACCAGCGAAAGATATGACAGCCCGGCCGTTTTTGACCACCTCACCGTCAACACAGCCGCATCTGTCACACCTGTAATTGCACCGGACACAACCCTGTCCCAAGACACTATATTTCATATGCTGGCCAACGCACAAGACACGGTTTGCGTAGAACAATTTTACATATACAAGCATTGGGGAGGTAAGGATACTGGGTCGGTGAATGTCACCCCCAACCTATATCTCGAGGCCGTCATAGACGCTGCCAGGCGCGGTTGCGAGGTCAAGATACTGCTAGACGCCTCCTATTATAACACAGACCCAGACGACCCGATTGACAATGATGACACAGTCAAATATGTCAATTCCATAGCGGAATCAGAGAGCCTAAATATGGAGGCAAAGCTGGTAAATATGCCAGAGCACGACTTCACCAAGATTCACAACAAGGGCATGATCGCAGATAACTGCGTCTTGATATCAAGCATAAACTGGAACCTCAACTCCGTGACGAGAAACCGAGAAGCCGGATTAATAATCGACAATCAAGACATCGCAGAATATTTTATGAACGTATTTGAATACGATTGGACAGACGACCACACACCCCCGCAAGCCCTTTTCAACCTCAGCGAGACATATTTGATAAATGAAATGGTTGAATTCAACGCATCCGGGTCGACGGACAATGTGGAAATCGTCAACTATACCTGGTACCTAGATGACACACTTGCATCATATGATGTGGTCTGGGAAAGGCCCTTTACTGCCGCCGGGAATCACACAGCCGACCTCACGGTCAGCGATTATTGGGGAAACACGGACACACTGGCACATGATTATTCAGTGGTGCCGATGAGCCAAGGAAACAATTCTGACCCAATTGATAATGGAACCGACAACAACACCGACGGCCAAAACCGCGGCGACTCTACCGCATTGATAATCGGCCTCGTTCTACTCGCCCCCATCGCCGTATTCATCGGACTGCTCTACATCATCAGGGCGAAGAAGAGATAGTTATTTTTAGTACTGTATCGTGAACGTTGTAGTCCCATAGTAACCATAATATGAGCTAAGCGTGAGACGGTCACCGTATGTTATGCCATTTATTACGCTGTCAGTAGTAATTATTATGGTCATACCCGCTTGAAATTCGAGTGTGTTCCTACTTGCACCGTTATAATATGACCACCCTATAATGCCACCTTGAGCATAATAATATGCTGCGATAGTGGCATTTGGCCAATATATGGTAGCGTCCATTATTGATTTGGGCATGCCCTCACTGGTGATGGATATTTGAGTCCCATCTACTAAAGCTCCGTCAGGTGCGACGGTAACGAGTAGAGTGACCGTCTGGTGGGTTCTGCTCATCTGGTTCAAACCCAGCGGAGTTTCGCTATGGTAACCTCCATCACCATCAATGACCATGACATATAGGAAAGACACACCCACGACCAAAAGTACCACTACGACGATAACGGCAACGATAACCATGGTATTGTCCTTCTTTGGCGGTTGTACTGGCACTGGTGGTGGTGGGTGATATTGCACAGCCATTTGTGCTCCACATGAACCACAAAAACCCACTCCATCAGGAACTTGGACCCCACAGTTTGGACATATTGCCATATAATAGCACATGTGATAACTCGTATTTCAAATTTGTCGGGACTCCTAATCTAAGTTAACAAACCAACCCCATAATTTATTTGTACCACTTCCACGATATATATAATCATGGAAGGCGAAGAGGAAGGCGGAGAAGAAACCGAAGAGGAAGTCAAAGAAGAAGTCGAAGAAGAAGGTGGAGAAGAAGCCGAAGAGGAACGCTTCGTATATGAGCAGTTAATACTAAGCATATTGCATGACTGGGCCCATATAGGGGCAACAAGAGAAGTATTTTTCAATGCCATCCGCGGCGTACGGTTTGACGACCTGAAACACGACCTGAAAACTCTGGAGGAAAAGGGCTTTATTCTAATCGAATGGTTGGACCTGGATAGATTTGAAGCCTATATCACGGAAACCGGGCAATCACACCTGGAGTTCCTCAAGTCACAAGGAATAGATAATTCAGAGCCCGGAAAGGAAAATCATGAGGAAGAGGGGTGACTGGCCCGATTTAGTTTATCGTTAATGTGGTCGTCCCATAGTAATCATACATTGAGCTAATCGTGAGTACGTCACCGTTTGATATGCCGTAACTAGTAATCACAATGGTCATACCAGCTTGGAACTCTGTGTTGTCCCGGGTTGCCTGACCGTAAAAAACCCACATTCCACCGGCATAAGTTGCAACTTGCACGGCAGCGGCGTTATAAACAACTGCCGATATTATTGCAGTCGGAGTGCCACTAGATGTAAGGGATATTTGTGTCCCATCAACCAAAGCACCGTTTGGTGCGCTACTAATGAGTATAGTGATATCCGAAATTGTTCTGCTCATTTGGTTCAATCCAAGCGGAGTCTCGATATGGCCATCGCTGCCAAAACCAACAACCATAACGTAAAGGATAGGTCCGAGTACAACTAGAAGGAGCACGATTACAACCACAATCACCACAATGACCACGGTATTATCTTTCTTTGGTGGCGGCACTGGCACCAGTGGTGGAGGAGGATGATATTGCACAGCCATTTGTGCGCCACAAGAGCCGCAAAAACGTGCACCCTCAGGAAGCTGTACCCCACAGCTCGGACATATCACCATATAATAGCAGAAGTATAAACTATTATTTCAACTTTTTTGACAAGGAACAAAATAGACAATCACGCCCAATTCCTTTTATGTAACTTGTCAATCTCCGCCCAATGAGAATAGCCGTCTTAAACAAGGATAAGTGCCAGCCGAAACGGTGTAACCTTGAGTGCATCAACTATTGCCCCCGGGTACGTAGCGGAGACGAGACCATCATTGTCGGGGAAAAGGGCAAGCCAGTGATATCAGAAGAGCTGTGTGTCGGTTGCGGCATTTGCATAAACAAGTGTCCATTCAAAGCCATTATGATTATCGGGCTCCCGGAGGAACTGGAAGGCGAGCTCGTCCATCAATATGGCGTTAATGGTTTCAGGCTGTATCGATTGCCCGTACCCAGAGCGGGTGAAGTGATTGGCATCCTCGGCCCCAACGCCATCGGCAAGACGACGGCCATCAAGATATTGGCCGGAGAGGAGTTGCCCAACTTAGGCAACATCGAGGAGGAACCATCCTGGAACCCGGTTCTGGAAAAATATGCCGGCACCGAGATATACAATCACCTTGAAAAGGTCGCTTCCGGCGACATAAAGGCATCCTACAAACCCCAATATGTGGATATGCTGCCCAAGCATCAAAAAGGCAAGGTAAAACGTCTTCTTGAAAAGGTTGATAATGCCAACCAACTGGCCGACATCGCGGAGGAATTGGAGGTTACGTCCAGCCTCGACCACGACATTGGAGAACTCTCTGGTGGGGAACTTCAGAGGGTGGCCATAAGTGCGACCATACTCAAGGAGGCGGACATTTATTTCTTTGACGAGCCTTCGTCATATCTGGACATATATCAACGGCTGAACGTGGCCAAGACCTTAAGAAAGCTGGCAGAAACAAAACAGGTAATGGTCATCGAGCACGATTTGGCCGTGCTGGACTTCCTGGCGGATACGGTTCACCTCATGTATGGCTCCGAAGGCGGGTTTGGCGTACTGGCACAACCGAGAACCGTGAGAAACGCGATAAACACCTACCTGGGCGGCTACCTTAAAGGGGAGAACATCCGCATCAGGGAAAAGGCCATCAAGTTTGACGTGCGCGCGCCGAGAGATAACTGGACGGCGATTGATTTGGTAAGTTATGAAAAGTTAGAAAAGAAGTTCAAGACCTTTTCATTGGCAACGGAATCCGGTGCGATAAAAGCCGGGGAAGTGGTCGGTGTAGTGGGCCCGAACGCAACCGGCAAAACAACCTTCGTGAAGATACTGGCCGGTGAAATCTCCCCGGATGAGGGTGAAGTGGATACGGACGTTAAGGTCAGTTATAAACCCCAATACATCGAACCCGATTTCGGCGGAACCGTATCCGAGCTTTTCATGACGGAGCTGGGGAAGCGGGCGGAAAGCGGCTTCTTCAAGGCCGAAATAATCCAGCCGCTGAACATTGAATCTCTTCTTGATAGAGAGGTACAGTCACTGTCCGGAGGGGAATTACAGAGGGTGGCGATCGCGCTGGTGCTAGGCCGAGAAGCGGAGATATATCTGGTAGATGAGCCGTCCGCATACCTCGATTCCAATCAAAGAATGGAAACGGCCAGAACCCTGAGGCGTGTAATGGAAAAGACGGGCAAATCCGGCATGATTGTCGATCATGACGTTTACTTCATAGACATGGTTTCCGACTCGCTTATAGTCTTCAGCGGCGAACCGGGCATTACCGGGCACGGGGCCGGTCCCTACGGCATGAGAGACGGCATGAACCAATTCCTGAAAAACGTGGACATAACCTTCCGCCGGGACAACGAGACCAATCGCCCGAGGATAAACAAAACCGGCTCCAGATTGGACAGGGAGCAGAAGGCCAGCGGGGAGTTTTATTACACAAAATAAATCTAAGAAAAGCCAACGGTAACTTTATTACGAACCTTTCGCATTTGCTAAATGAGTGGAAGAGGCTTAAAATGTTAATAGGATATATCTTAGAAGGCAAAGCACTAGACGACCAATGGAATCCCATTATCAATAGAGTGAGTGATGATGGATCTATAATTGGAATTAGATTTTTTAATGAATTTGGTCGTTTTATTTTGGATGAGGATGAGAAAATACTCGTTGAAATACAAGATGATAAAGTAACAATAGAAGATGATTGGAAAGGTAATCTTTGGCGTGGTTCTCCCCATTATATTTTTAAAGGATATCTTGCAAAGGGAAAGACTATAGTAACAAATACTAGGTTATTTCATTTCCGAACTCCAGATCCTTTCATGTCCTGGGGCGAAAATGCAAATATATTAGGAATGCCAACAGCTATTATCCAAGGTGTAAAGGCGAAAAAAGCTAAAGATATTGGATTAATGGAATTTTGTGAAATGTCATATAATGAGATAGTAAAAATTAGGATATATCCAGTTAGCATCACCTATGATGTCTTATTTAATTGGAAGCGTTATAACATTTATACGAATGAACACAAAAATGATTACATATTATTTAAAATAATTGAAAAGAATTTACAATCAAAAGAAATTAAAAGAACTACAGAAAAGAATATTACCACTATCTGTTACCTTGATCCAAAAGAACTAGATCTATCACAACACTGGAAGCGCGACGACCAGCTCAAGAAAGCCAAGAAATATGAAAAGAGAGAGAAATACGAAAAAGCTATTGTCCAGTATCAAAAAATATTGGAATTATTCCCGGACGACGGGGGTACGAAGAGGAAGATAGAGAATTTGTCTAAGAATAAAGGTGGTTAATACGTTAATTGGATACATCGAGAACGGGAAAGCTCTGGATAAAATGTGGAAACCTATCTTACGAGAAATTAGAGAGGGGATTGTTACTGAAATAAAGATATTCGATGAAGATAACAATCTAATCCTTGAAGCAGATGAAAAAATCTTACTAGAGAGAAAAGATGACAAATTTGATGTGAAAAATGATTGGAGGTCTAGAGGGGGAACATTTACTTATGCATTTGAGGGAAACCTTTATGCGGGAACCACAATAATCACCAATAAAAGAATTCTTCACTATCGTGTTCCAGACCCGAATTGGGCAGGGGCAGGTAAGCCTCATCTTATGGGAATACCGGATGTCTTGTTAGCTAGAGAAGCAAAAAAAAGTGGCATGTTTGAATTCTGCCAGATGAATCTAAGTGATATTGTAAAAGTGATGATGTATAAAAATAGAGGCCCAGAGTATTACTTTTTTTCAGAGTTCAAGAGATATTCTGCCCATTCAAATAAAAAAAAGAACGTTGATGATTTCGCATTTGTAGAACCAGTTTTACATCCACGAGAAGTTGAGCGAAAGATAATTAAAGATGGATTTAGGACAGAAATCTATTATGTTGACCCTAATTTTCTTGATATTAAAAATCACTGGAAGCGCGACGACCAGCTCAAGAAAGCCAAGAAATATGAGAAGAAGCAGAAGCACGAAAAAGCAATAAGCCAATATCAAAAAATATTGGAATTATTCCCGAACGACGAGGGTACGAAGAGGAAGATAGAGACTTTGTCTAAGAATAAAGGTGGTTAATATTTTAATTGGATATATCTTAGATGGAAAAGCGCTGGATACTAAATGGCAACAACTTTATAAGGTTGATGAAAACGGCGTAGCTATTGAGGTCATTTATTTCGATATGCAAAAAAACCTGGTCCTCGATTCCGATGAAAAGGTCTTATTTCAAAGTAATGGAGAAAAAGTCGATGTTGAAAATGATTGGGGTCATCGAGGAGGTACATACACTTATGCTTTCAAAGGATACTTGGGAGCAGGTACAACTATAGTCACTAATAGACGAATAATACATTATCGTATCCCGGACCCTTTAATGACTGGAATGGATTATTCGGATCCACTAGGTGGGATTATAAGTGGAACCGGCCCCGTCCTAAAAAGCAAAGAAGCAAAGAAGAGAGGTATGCTCGAATTTTGTGAATTATCGTATAATAACATTGTCGGAATTACGTCATTTAATTCTGATTCTGCTATTCAATATTACTCACTTACAAACTGGGAAAGACACAATTACCGTATATTCAGTTCAGGAGCAAATTTAATAGAAAAACAAATTTACGAAGCTGTGGTTGAGTGTTTGAAGACCAGAGAAATTCGGAGAGTAGAAGGTAAAAAGCATCTGTCAATAATATATGGAGAACTTGGTTCAATCCACATAAAATTGTTTTGGAAACGTGATGACTTAATAAAAAAAGCCAATAAATATCGAAACAGGAAAAAATATGATAAGGCAATTGTCCAGTACCAGAAAATATTAGAAATATTTCCTAACGACGAGAACACGAAGAGAAAGATAGAGACTTTGTCTAAGAATAAAGGTGATTGATACGTTAGTTGGATACATCGAGAACGGGAAAGCTCTGGATAAAATGTGGAAGCCCTTCTTTCGAGAAATTAGAGAAGGGGTCGTTACTGAAATAAAGATATTCGATGAAGATAACAATCTAATGCTTGAAGAAGATGAACAAATCATTATGCAAGTTGATAACGACAAGGTCGATATTATTGATGATTGGAAGGCTCGGGGTCGATGTTATGAATTTGTGTTCAAGGGATACCTTGGAAAAGGCATAACAATTATTACAAATAAAAGGATGGTACATTATCGCACCCCTGACCCAGTAATGGCAGGAATGGATCATTTTGGACCAGGAGGATTACCAGCTGCTATTTCAGATCCCATAAAAGCAAAAAGTGCTAAACAAAGGGGTATGTATGAATTCTGTGAAATTTCATTTGATGAAATTGTGAGAATTGTATTGTATTTACATTCCCAAACTGTGGAATACTACATAATGTCAAATTGGATAAGATATAAAATTAGCAATGACAATATGAGTTGGGATATTTTTAAAATTGTTGAAGATAAACTAAAAAATAAAGAGTTAGAAAGAGAATCAGTGCATAAAGTAATTACAAATGTGAATTATATTGATTCAGATAGACTTGTTATTAAAAAACACTGGAAGCGCGATGACTTAATCAAAAAAGCTAATAAATATCGAAACAGGAAAAAATATGATAAGGCAATTATCCAGTACCAGAAAATATTAGAAATATTTCCGGCTGATGGAGACACGAAGAAAAAGCTAGAAGAACTCTCCCGCGTTAAATAAGGCAAACACTTTTTATCCACCATTCCCATTCAAGCCAGCGCGGAGGAATTGTATGAAGCACATGCATTACACTGAGGTCGAAGATCAGATTCCGGAGGAAGAGGGTGTTAAGGACACCACCATACGCTGGCTGATTGCCGATAAGGACGGGGCGGAGAATTTTGCCATGCGCATTTTTACGATTCAGCCGGGCGGTCACACGCCCCTGCACGCACACGATTGGGAGCACGAGGTCTTTATAGTCGAGGGCGAGGGGAAGATCACGTCAGCCGAAGGGGAGAAGAGTTTCAAGCCGGGAGATTTCGCCTTCGTGCCGGCCGGCGAGACGCACCAATTCAGGAACACTGGCGATAAGGAGGCCAAGATACTCTGCTTGGTTCCGTGCAAGAAATAGTACGCCTCATAAACAGCCGGGGCAATCATGCCCCGCCTGTGCGAGCGCGATTTATCGTGCGAGCGAGACTAAAAGCCATTTGCATTTTTCTTCTGGCTTTTAGTTGTGAGGGCGGGGTAATAACGCCAGATATCGGAAATCTGGCGTCGGTGATGGCCCAATTGCATGCGATTCAAACCCCCGTGCAAAGCACGGGGATATCAAGGATTTTGAACATATACCAAACTTTATGTACGAAAAGTTCTTCCCGCCAGTAAGTGAGAAGATATGGGCAAAATCAGGCCGACGTATATCAAGAGGGTGGCAATCGAGCTGGTAAAGAGGTATCCAGAGAAGTTTACGGAAGATTACCAGCACAACAAGGCCATGGTAGAGGAAATGACCGACATCACGAACTCCAAATTGAGGAACAGGATAGCCGGATATGTCACCCGCTTCAGGAAGTATTACGAGGCATGAGTGCCCGCTTCCTTGAAGACGCCTCCTTGAAACCCAGTCGGTCGCCCACAGCGACTTTTGCACGAGGGATAATTGGTGATTGGACATGACGAAATATGCTGTCGAGCTAAAGGACCTTTGCAGGACCTTCAAGACCAGGGCGGTCAAAGGCACCCGCAAGAAGCAGTTAGTGACAGCTCTGGATGGTGTGGATCTCCGGATAAAAGAAGGCGAATTGTTCGGTCTTCTGGGACCAAACGGTGCTGGCAAAACCACAATCATCAAGATATTGTCAACACTGCTCTTCCCAACATCCGGAGAAGCCAAGGTTCTGGGCTACGACGTCATGAAAGAGAGTCATAAAATAAGGAAGGTCATCAACATGGTGTCGGGTGGCGAATCATCCGGTTATGGCCTGCTCACCGTCGATGAGAACCTCTGGATGTTCACTCAGTTCTACGGCATGCCTGGCAAGGTGGCCAGAAAGCGAATAGACGCCCTCCTGAGAATAATGGAGCTTGAGGAAAAGAGGAACGTCAAGGTGCGGACTCTATCCACAGGCATGAGGCAGAAGACCAACATGATAAGGGGGTTCATGACAGATCCCTCGGTGATATTCCTTGACGAGCCCACCCTGGGCCTGGATGTGAACGCTGCAAGGATGATAAGAAAGTTCATAAAGAACTGGATCCGGGCAAAACCCGAGAGGACGGTCCTTCTGACCACCCATTACATGATGGAAGCGGATGAACTCTGTGACAGGGTAGCCATAATCAATGAGGGAAAAGTTCTGGCCTGCGACACACCCGAGAATCTTAAACGGTTGGTCGCCCAAGAATCCACTCTCAAGCTGGAGATACGCCTGGTCAAGGACATTAGGGCTTTCGAGAACATCAAGGGGGTAAAACACTTCACTTACGACCACAACATCAATGCTGGCCTGACCAAGCTCAAGTTCATACTGGACGACGACGCAATCGTATCCGACATAGTATCGGCTGTGCCGAAAAGCGGCTCGAAGATAGTAAGCGTAGAGAAGGTCGAACCCACTCTGGAAGACGTGTTCGTGACCCTTGTTGGAAGAGGTTTGGTAAATGATATTTGAGGATTATGAAAAACCCACCTGGCTCAGAATGAACCTCAGGGCGGTCGTCGGCCGGGCATATCCGCGTATTATCGGAGCCAATCGGGAACCCTCGTGGGTATTCTTTGAGACCTTTCTCCCAATATTGGCCGTCTCTGCATACGTGTATTTCTACACTGCCATGAACGCACCCGACCAGTTCATCGGATACGTGATAATAGGAGGCGCAATGACCGCCTACTGGATGAACGTGCTTTGGAGCATGGCCGCGCAGTGGTTCTGGGAGAAGGAGATGGGTAACCTTGAGCTATTTCTCATTGCTCCGATCTCCAGGATGGCCATACTCGGCGGTATGGCACTCGGCGGTATGTTCACATCCACTGTCAGGGCACTCTCAACGATGATAGCAGGCATCTTGCTCTTTGGCGTCGCCTTTTCCTTGCATGACCCTTTGATGTTCATTGGCATATTCGTTTTCACAATGCTCGCGCTCTATGGAATGGGCATGATGTTCGCTTCTCTGTATATGCTGTGGGGCCGCGAAGCCTGGCATATGTCCAACCTCCTTACAGAGCCGATATACCTGGCCTCTGGATTCTATTTCCCCATAAAGGGTTTCGTGCACATACTAGGACAACCGGGATTCTGGGTGGCTGCGGGGGCATCGATAATCCCAATCACCCTGGGGCTGGACGCGATGAGGCAGGTCCTTTATCCCGCTGAGGTAGACGGTTTCCTGCCGCTGTGGGTGGAGCTTCTGGCACTGGTTTTGCTCACCGGGATATTCCTAATCCTGGCAAAGCTCTCGTTGGAACACATGGAGAAAGTGGCAAAGCGTGAAGGGAGGTTGACGATGCGATGGCAATAAAGCAAAATCTCAGGACAATGAAGTGGGCCGCATGGCTCGGCTGGCAGATGGAGAGTAATTGGGCCGACCCCTTCCTGTTCATCGTTTACAGCGTAGCTAAACCAATAGCCGGCTCCCTGATCCTCGTAGTCATGTACACGATAATCGCACAGTTGGGAGGCGACACAGATCCGGCACTATTCTCCTTCATGTACATCGGCAACGCCTTTTTCATGTATGTGATGCTGCTTCTTTGGCATGTTACATGGGTCATTCATGATGACAGGGAACACTTTCAGACGATGAGATATATCTATATCGCCCCGTTCAACTACTTCATCTACATACTGGGCAGGACCATCAGCAACATTGTAATCACAACGTTCGGAGTAATCATAACCCTTGTCTTCGGCGTCTTTGTACTTGGTGTGGACATACCCCTTGGAGCTATTAACTGGCCCCTATTCGTCATAGTCATGGTGATAGGCCTAATCGGAATCATGGCCTTTGGCCTTGCGCTTGCTGGCATATCCTTCATAACAGCGAAGCATTCGATGGGCATGAACGAAGGCATCGGCGGCATATTCTACCTGTTCTGTGGCGTGATATTCCCCGTGAGCGTGCTTCCTGGTTGGGGCATCGCATTTGCAAAGATATTGCCCACCACCTACTGGTTGGACATGATTAGACGTACCATGGGCGTCGGTGCGGGGGTAGACCCTGCTTTGGCCGGCGTTTCAATGACGTCAAGTTTGCTTATATTGTGCATCAGCACAGTAGCCATCTCGATATTCGCAGTGTTGATTTTCAAGTTAGGAGATTACATTGCAAGAAGTAAGGGCTTAATCGATATGACCACGGCTTATTAAAATACGCCGAAGGTATGATTACTCTTCTTCTGCCCCTTCATCGTCTGCAAAATCGGCCAGACTTTCAAGAATTTCAAATCTCGTTTCACGGATGGTGGGTCTGAATTGCCTGGCCACTTCCAGCTCGGTAAGGTCAATCTCCGCGGTCACGAGCCCCTCGACGAACGCCTTTCCGCCGGCCTTCACGTTTCCTCTGGGCCCAATCAGCTGGTTTCCACCCCAGAAGGTCATGTTCTTCTCCGTACCGATGAGATTGACAAGGGCAACGAATGTCGTATTCTCGATCGCTCTGGCCATTATAATCTTCTCGAAATATTCTTTTGTGACCGAAGGTGACGCAGATAAGCACACCACAATATCCACACCGGCCAGCGCATATAATTTTGCGATTTCCGGAAAGAAGATGTCAAAACAGATGGTAATGCCCATCTTACCCACCGGCGTCTCGAAGATTTGTAATTCATCTCCACGCGCAAAATATAGATTTTCCTCGAAGGGGCCAAAGTTGGCCAGCACCATTTTTCTGTAGGTTACCGGTTCCGTGTCCGGACCCACAAGAAGCGCGCTGTTGTATATGATGCCCGTCTTCTCATCATCCTTCTCAGGCATGCCGACGATAATCCACCGCCCGTTTTCTTTTGAAAGTTCGTCCAGTCTTTTAACAGAGTGGCCGTTCATATCCTCCGCCATATCCTGGACCCGGTCTCTCAGCGTGTACCCGGTCAAGAACATTTCCGGGAAAATAAGGACTTTAGCGTCAGTGCTACCGATGGCCTTCTCCACAATCTCTATGTTGTGGGCCTTGTCCCCAAGCTTTGGCTGCATCTGAACCATAGCGAGCTTTTCCATCGGTTCTTAATGGTCCATCATACTAATATGCGTTTTCCTGCGGAAAGGTTTAAAAACGAGTTTCCTATGCACAGGACAGATGGCTAGGAGAAGAAAAATCGGCGATTTGACCGGTTCAGAAGCCGAATGCTACTACTGTGAAGCCGTAATCCCCGCCTCCGCGATGAGGTGTCCCAGCTGCGGTAAGTTCTTCTCGTCGGCCAAGAAACTGATAGCGTTTTCAGTCGTATTAATTGTGGTGGTGGCAAGCTTGAGTGGTTTAATTTATGTCAAGTTCATCGGAGGGCATACAGAAGGCGGCAATGGTCTCGGTCCTGGGCCAGAACCAAGTGATACAAACAGATTTGTAAACATAGTTACCGGTCTAGGCACAATCAAGATTGAAATGTATGAGGACACGGCACCGATCACGGCCACCCACTTTATTAATTTGATTCAAGCCGGCGAATTTAACACGGGCGCTAGCTTCTACCGTGCCGAAACGAATTTTGTCGTTCAAGGAGGATTGCGACAAGGCTTGGCAACTACAGTGCCATGGGAGGACAACGGATTGTTGAACACCGCATACACAATTTCCATGGCGAGGTCAGGCCATCCTGATGAAGCCGCGGATTCCGGAAGCGGCTCCAGCGAGTTCTTCATCAATCTAAAGCACAACACCAATCTCGATGAGAAGACGGATACCAACCCCAATGGAGTCGAGTATCCATATGTGGTGTTTGGGAAGGTTGTCAGCGACACCAGCATTGTAAACCAGATTTCCCTCTTACCAGTGCATGACGAAGGTGGAATTCGGATACTAGATAATCCGATAGCGTTCGAATCAGCATTTATATCAGAGAACTAAGGTCAATCACCGTTCTCTTCGGTTTTATCACCTTTTACAATCTCGGCCGCACTCTTAGCCATTTTGTTACTCGCCGCTATCACCAGAAACCCGCCCAACAGGATGAAAAAGATGCCAATCACCCAGAGTAGGACTGTGTTGAAATTTAGTAGCCTTAAAATTAGCATTATTACCGCACCCAATACCATCACCCCATAACCGAGATAATACTGACGGTTTCTCTTGACCTCTACGACCTCGCAGGCGTTTCCACAGTAAATGCACTTGTCCTTTTCCAGTCGGCTTTTCAGATATGCCTTTTTGCACTCTGAGCAGTATTTGTATTTCACAGAACAGCATTCCTCATTACAAATAAATTAATTTCCTTTTTTGGGAATTCCCTGGGATTTCCATGAAAGAGTTTAATAGCTCATATGTTAATATCATCACTTGAAAGAAGAGGTGAAACCATGGAGCCAACAACAATAGGTCTGATAATGATCGTTGCTGGGGTCGTGATGTTGATTGCCGAAGCATCCGCACCAGGATTCTTCATAGCAATCCCAGCTACCGTGATTCTAGTGCTAGGTATCTTTGGGTTGATCGCGCCAGAGGAGATGTTCTTCAGCTGGGTAAGCCCGTTCCTAGCCGTAGTTGTTGCCATCCCAATGACCGTAGTCAGTATTTATCTTTACCAAAAGCTTGCTCCACCCGAGACACCGACGACCACGGTCGGCACATCATTGATCGGCAGGCACGGTCTAGTGATAAAGGAACTTAATCCAAACGATATCAGCGGAAAGGTCAAGATAGAGACTCAGGAATGGAGCGCCACTGCAAGGACAGTCATTCCAGTTGGAAACGAGGTCATTGTAGTGAAGAGCAAGGGGGTGCACATAACCGTGGAAGAAATAAAGGAAAGGAGGCATACATAAGATGTCAATAGAACTATTAATCGGGCTGGTCATGCTGCTCATCGTAGCGATAATATACATAATGATGACCAGCGTTAAAATCATCCAGCCATATGAGCAAGCATTGTTGATAGTACTGGGGAATTTCAGGAGAGTCCTCAATCCTGGTTTTAACTTGGTCCCACCTATGATATCAGAGGTGATTAAGCTGGACCTCCGAACCCAGGTCATGGACGTTCCTCGTCAGGAGGTAATAACCAAGGATAACTCACCGACAAATGTTGATGCCATAATCTACATCAAGGTCATAGACCCGAAGAAGGCGTTTTTTGAAGTGGATGACTACAAAAGAGCGACCATATATCTAGGTCAGACAACCCTAAGGTCCTTGATTGGAAACATGGAATTGGACGAGGTTCTGTACAGCAGGGATAAGATCAATCTGCATCTCCGGGACATCCTAGACAAGGCTACAGACCAATGGGGCGTCAAGGTCGAGGCTGTAGAGATCAGAGAGGTCGACCCCGTCGGGCCAGTAAAGGCCGCGATGGAGGAGCAGACCTCGGCAGAGAGGCGGAGAAGGGCCGCAATCTTGACCGCAGACGGCGAGAAGCGCTCGGCTATTCTCGTAGCAGAGGGTAACAAGCGAGCTAGAATCTTGAAGGCAGAGGGCATAAGGCAGTCAAAGGTTCTGGAGGCCGAAGGCCAGAGATTGGCCACGATACTCGAAGGACAGGGTGAAGCCCAGAGACTGAGAATACTGTCCCTGGGTGCATTGCCGCTCGACCACAAGGCACTGACCGTGCTCTCCTTAGACACGCTGGGGAAGATGGCAGAGGGTCAGGCTACGAAGATAATATTCCCGTTCGAGATATCGCGCTTGGTCGAGGGGGCCGCGGACTATCTCGGCATCAGTCGGGACACCCCCGAGCACACTCCTATGTCCGCCGCGGACCTCGAAAGGCTCCTGGGGAAGACGGGCGACGTGCTGGGGAATATACCGAGCCAGGCCGAGCTCAAGGTGCAGCTTGAGGCCATCGGGAAGGAGATGGAGGCAGAGGCGAAAACCACGGAGGACCTTGCAGAGAGGTTACATAAGGGAAGTAGGCCTCAGTCCAACAAGAAACCCGTCGCTACCAAGTAATGCCCACAAACAGTGTGGGCACATTTTAATTTTTTATTTAATGTTTCTAAAGCCAAAGATTTTTATCGACTTCTGCTTTGTGGACGAATGCGGGCCTGTAGCTCAGCTAGGTAGAGCACTCGGCTCTTAACCGAGGAGTCAGGGGTTCGAACCGAAGGCCAGCGTCAACACTGTATCGCTGGCAGAGTTGGCCGAGGCACGGACTTGAAACGGTAATAGTATCTTATCAACATTTCAAGTCCAGTGTCCGAAAAAATGCGAAGCAATTTTTCGGATGTCCTTGTGACCACCCCTCTTCGTCGGAAATCCCTTCAGGCCCGCTAATCTTTTACTGGCTACCGGGAACTCACGAGTGAGTTCCGTCTCCCTATGCTCAATGAGAGTCCTTCTTTTTTCTTTTTTAACCGCAATTCTAATAAACACCCGGGCCTATGTATGTCATGGTTAGATTATGAGAGGCATTGAATGCAGACCTGCGAAAATAGTAATAAATCCCTTTTACACAACCTTCGTTGGAGGACTCATATTAGGGTTTCTCATAGGGATTGATGGCTTCAATCTTTCTATTGGTGGGTCGATAACATTCGGATTATTTACTGCAATAATAGGGTGTTTTGCGTTGATGGCCCACGCACGGGGATAACTATAGCTCTATAGAGGAATAATACTTTCATCCACCCTCACGAAACTCATTTAATGCATGAAGGCTATGTTTATTGGGGAATAATAATGATCAAGGGATTAGAAAATATTGATCCGGAGCTGAAAGTAACTGTTGAAACAGAACTAAGATTGCCACCTAATCAACGTATTCGGAACTTCTTTCGAAATATTGTGAGGAAAAAGAATGAATATGTTGTTAGAGATAGAATACGAGTCAGAGTTAAGATAAAAAACACAAGTAAGAAGACCAAACCTGGCGGAATAATCCAAATGCAAATGAGGTATACAAATAATCAAGTCGTTACACTGCATTTCAGTTATGACATTATCAAACCACAACGTGAAGTATATGCACAAGGAGACAAAGGTCGAGAATACAGAGAAACAGATATGCTAGCTGATGGTTTTTGCCTAATATACCTATTCTCTGTGCCAATGCGGATGTTTAGGCCAGGGGAAGAGCCTACTGCGACTGATTATGCAGCAGATCACACCCTTCCTGTTTCTGATGTTAAAACCTATTATGCTGGTTGGGCGCTTTTATTAGCTACTATTGGTATAGTAATTGCGATAATTAACTTAATATGGGCAATAATATCGCGCTTAACCTTATAGTTGATCTAAACACCCTCTGGTTCACAATCAACTCTTCCCCACGGGCGGGGCAACTCCACCAGTCACCAACGTGATTGAAAAAACGCCCCGCCCAATTTATATTTTATAATGAGATAGGGATCTGTGACTCCTCGTTCCCATCGCCTAATCTTACTCATTGCCATGCTCCTCTGTTTCGCTGGAGTAATCTACAGCGTCCACATCGACTATGACCTGGGGATTTATATCAACTTCATAGCTCTAATTCTTTTATTATTAAGATGGCTATTCACGTTCAAGGAGGAAAGGGCGTAAGAAAGACCCAGCAAGAATCTCATCGTTTTTGTTGTTTTTTTACGCTCCCTCAAACGCAAGCTTCTTATGGATATTTGGTCTTTACCAAATGAGTTCGAGGCGGAAGAGATGAAATGGAAAATTAGCATAATTATCCTAATGATGGTCCTTGGATTATCCCTTAACGTAAGTGTTGCTCAGACCCAAGATGGTTTGATTGCGGAGTATCATTTTGATGAAGGTTCTGGTGCTACGGTAAACGACACCTCAGGCAACGATAATGATGGTATAATTCATGGAGCAAACTGGACAACAGGCATATCTGGTTCAGCATTGAGCTTTGATGGACTAGATGATCACGTAACTTGTGGCACGACATTAACCGGAGGCGTACTATCGGAGATAACTGTGGAAGCATGGATTAACTTATCGAACGTAGAAGAAGATAACTGGATATTCTATGATGGAAGCGACGGCGAATTTTGGTTGGGTGCAAGAACAAATCAGACCCTATTCTTTCAGATGAAAGATTTTCAGGCAGTGTTCCATCCGATATACACAGATTCTATATTAGTAGCCAATCAGTGGTATTATGTCGCTGGTGTGTACAATGGAAGCTCAACCAAAATATATGTTAATGGTCAGCTTGAGGGGACATCGACATTTTCTAATGCTAGTCCATTCAATCCAGGAGGAGCTTATTATCCCACAATTGGGTCATATTCAGGCCCATCAAATCAGCTTGGTGCATGTTTAAATGGAACTATCGATGAAATTAAGGTGTACAGTCGTGCATTGAGTGCTGAAGAAATATTAGAGAACTATCAAGAATATGCTCCAAATGGAAATGGTGGTGAAACCCCGGGCTTTGAGCTGGGGACTTTATTGATAGCAACAACTCTGGCGTTCATTGTTACGACTGTCATAAGAAGGAAAAAGCAGTAGTTTACACATATTGATGAAGGTTCGCTTTTGCGCTGGCAAAAGCTGATTTGCTCTGCAAATCAACAAAACCAGCCAATGAGGGTTGTGTGCTTGGCACAAAACCATACGGGACTCTTTGATGCTGGCATTATGGGGTGCCCGGGACAATACAGGCGTGAAATTTTAATACAAGGCGCGCTTTGCTCGTGTTCACGCA
>DAOVAY010000024.1 GCA_030670795.1 Methanobacteriota archaeon
TGCTGTCCCTCTATATCTATCTGATATTTATTTCTTTTCTACTACAAGAGTAATAAAAGTCCTTAAACCGCATAATAGTTTACGTCATATGGCTCGGGTTTCAGCCCCTTCCTCATGCGGATTTGAGCTACGACCTCTTCCTGTAATTCCCTGGGAATTCTCTCAAAGCCGCAATTCTCGGTAGACCAGAGGGACCGCCCACCCGTGGCGCTCCTCATATCATTCGAAAAACCGAACATCTCCGAAACCGGGGCCTTGGCCTTGATTGTCACCATGTCCCCTTCCTGGGTCATATCCTCGATGACGGCCCTTCTCTGCTGCATCTCTCTGGTCGCCGCACCCATGACCTCCTGCGGCACGTTGATGAAGACGTTCTGCTTCGGCTCAAGTAACAATCTCTCGCTCACGCACATTGCCCCGTATATGGCCTGTCTTACTGCGGGAATAACTTGTGCCGGTCCCCTGTGAATGCTGTCCTCGTGAAGTTTTGCATCCATCAACTTCACCTTCACGCCCATGGCTTTCTCATCGGCCAGCGGTCCCCTCTTCATCGCCTCTACAAAGGCCTCTCTACAAAGCTCCATGGTTTCGTGGAGATACTGAATGCCCTTGGTCATGTCAAGGAACATGTTCGGTCCGTAAACGGATTTGATGCTCTTGGCCTCTGCCTTGCTCATGCCGAGCTCCTGCAGGTCCTTCTGCAGGGCTTTTGGATCCTTAATCTTGCCGCCCTCCGAAGGAATCTTTCCCTCCTTGATGTAATTGACAACGTCCGGTTCTAACGGTTCAGTGATAATGTAGAATCTGTTATGCTTGTTGGGGGATTTGCCCTCGAATTCCCTGTCGGTAACCCTATCTACGGTTTCCCTGTATACGACAATGGGTTGTGAAGCCTGGATGTCCACCATGTGTTCGTTTATTATTCTGTATTCGGTAATCTCCAAGTGAAGCTCGCCCATGCCAGACATCAGATGCTCGCCTGTTTCTTGGTTAATCTCCACCTGAATGGACGGGTCGGCCTTTGCCACCGTCCTCAGGACTTCCACTAGCTTCGGGAGGTCCTTCATGTGCTTCGCCTCTATGGCCACCGTGACCACTGGCTCGGAGTAATGCACTATTTTTTCAAATGTCTCCATCTCAGGGTCGTCGCTGACCGTTGAGCCGGCGATGGCGTCTTTTAAGCCGGTAACGGCAACGATGTTACCCGCGCTGATGTTTTCAACCGCAATTCTATCCGCGCCGACACATAATGACACCTGCTGGGTACGGTTGGGGTTGGGCATGCCGATAATGTAGAGGGCCTCTCCCTTTTTTATTGTGCCACTGAATAAACGGCCGATCGCCACCTCCCCGGCATGCTGGTCCATGATGATCTTGGTGACCATCAGTGCAACCGGGCCGTTCTCGTTGCAGTTGATCATGCTCTTCCCGATTTTCGATTCTATGTCCCCGTGCCAGATGTTGGGAATGCGGATTTTCTGGGCGTCCAGAGGATTCGGGAGATGGTCAATGGTCATGTCCAACAGGATACGGTGTATGGGCGATCTCTTGGCCAGTGTCTTTTGATCTTCTTTTGCACAATAATCATAGATGTCCTTGAAAGTGAGGCCCGTCTCCTTCATGAATGGCACAGAGATGGCCCAGTTATGAAATGCCGAGCCAAAGGCAACGCCGCCCTCTTCGACTACCAAGCCCCAGGCCTTTTTGAATTCGTCCGGCACCATCTTGTTTATGAGATTGTTAACCTCATTGATTATCTTGAGGAAACGCTCCTGCATCTGCTCAGGCGTGACCTCCAGTTCATTTATCAAGCGGTCAACCTTGTTGATGAATAGCAGCGGTTTAACCTTCTCTTTCAGGGATTGCCTGATGACGGTTTCCGTTTGCGGCATGACCCCTTCCACAGCACAGACCACGACAATGCAACCGTCCACAGCCCTCATAGCCCTGGTGACGTCACCGCCGAAGTCCACGTGTCCCGGTGTGTCTATCAGGTTGACGAGATACTCCTGGCCTTCGAAATCGTGAACCATTGACGCGTTCGCGGCATTGATGGTTATCCCGCGGGCCTGTTCCTGGTCATCATAATCGAGCAACAGCTGCTTCCCGGCCAGTTCCTCCGACATCATGCCAGCGCCTGCGATGAGGTTGTCGCTCAGCGTTGTTTTGCCATGGTCAATA
This sequence comes from Methanobacteriota archaeon, assembly GCA_030670795.1. Classification (GTDB taxonomy): domain Archaea; phylum Thermoplasmatota; class Thermoplasmata; order SG8-5; family SG8-5; genus SG8-5. The sequence goes on from DAOVAY010000024.1 coordinate 2,182, forward strand.
TGAGCGGCAATGCCTATGTTCCTTATCTGATTCGGTTTATTCATCAAGGCCTGGGCCTTTTGAATGTTATCCTCTTTCCGTCCCATCTGAATCCCTCAAATAACAATTACCTGGCAGAGCCGGCGATACGCTCCACCTCTTCCTTCTTGGCGACCGCAAAGCTGTTCATGTCGCCCTTTGCAGCCAGCATGATTTCATTTGCAAGGCATAACTCGACCGGCTTGGTGTTCTTGTGAGTTGCCGATACAGCGCCTTTACATATGTTTCTGATGGCAATGTCCAACCGCCTCGCGGAGCTGGTGTCCACCGCCTTGGGAACGGAAACGCCGCCGTATCTCAGTCTGGTTACTTCTTCCCTCGGGGTGGTGTTCTGTATAGCGTCGATGAATACCTGGATCGGATTCTTCTTGGTTTTCGAATTTACGATTTCGAACGCTTTCATGACTATTTTATAAGTTTTAGTTTTCTTGCCAGTGTTGGTTTCGGTGCGCATCATGTTGTTGACCAGTCTTTCTACGATGTGAACCTTTCCCTTGGCGAAGGGGCGATTCGCATGTTTGGCCCCGCTATGAGGTACCGAAATCGGGTCAAGATTTATGTATTTGGCAAGACCAGCATCGCTGACCACGACCTCTGAAACATCATATTTACCGAATAGAAGCAGCATATCCGGAGGAATTCCCGTCATCTGCTTCGGGCCTTTGGGCTTTTCCTCCTTCTTATCCGGCTTCTTCGCCTCTTCTCTCAGCTTCTCAGCCATCTTCTCCGGAACCGCTTCCTTCGGTGCATCCTTTTTCTCGACGTCGGCAGGCGCCTTCTCTGGTTTTTCAGGCGGTTTTTCAGGTGTTTCCTTAGGTGCCGGCTCCTTCTTTTCCTCTGGTTTCTCAGTGTCAGCAGGCTTCTCTTTGCTCGCCTCTTCTGGAGGAGCGGTCACTTCTGCCTTTTTTTCCTCTTTTGCTGGCTTTGCCGGCTCCTCTTTCGGAGTCTCGGCCTTCGGGGGCTCTTCGGGAGCCTTCTCTTCTTTCGGTTCGGGCACTGGCTCGGTGGCGGTTTCCTCTTTTACCTTTTTCTTTTCTTCTTCGGTCATCTCATTACCTCACCGGCTTCTCCTTTCTTCCCCGCACCATTTCGTCCAGTGAGACATTGTTCACCTGGATGACCTTGAATCTAACACCTGGAATATCGCCGTACGAACGACCCATCCTGCCGCCGATTCCCTCCACCAGCACTTCGTCGTGCTCGTCAATGAAGTTGATGGCCCCGTCTCCAACAGCGAAGGCCGTAATCTGACGACCATTTTTAATAAGCTGGATTTTCACGCACTTTCTGATCGCGGAATTGGGCTGCTTAGCTTCAATGCCGACCTTCTCAAGAACGATTCCTCTGGCCTGGGCTGAGCCTTCAAGCGGGTCCGCCTTCTCCTTGAGCTTCAATATTCTCTTTTTGTAATAGCGGTCGTTCCACCTGAATTTTTGGCGATTTTTCTTCAGCTTTCTGGCCGTGTGTAATCCTCTAGCCAATTTAGCACCTGTTCGCTTTGGGAGGGGGACAATAGAGATTATTATATATATCTTATCCTACTGTTTAACTATATACCAGAACTATCAGATTATATGATTAACCCTCTACAATTTTCACTTTTCCCTTCGATGAGAGCAGGTCCGCGAACTGTGTCGGCAGAGTTACTATGTCGTTCTTCTTGAGCGTATAAGTCTGGTCAACGTCCACGAACGGGGGAATGTCCTCCAAAACATGAACCACGGTCGCGTCCAGCACTTTCTCCTCAGGTTCGACCGTCTCTTCTACAAACTCGGTTTGAAATTCTACAACTTCCGGTATGATCCCAACCTCTTCTTCGATTGTTGTCCGCACCTTCGGGGCACGGGACTCTTTACCGGTTCTATAATGAATCAAAACACTCACCAGCTCCTCGAAGAGTGCGCCGTCTCTTTGGATCATGTTTTCGGGCTTTGTACCGCCGAGGCTGGCAAGGGCAATCTTGCGCTCCCTCATCTCATATATCTGGCTCATGCGTTTGTCCAGCTTTTTAATCTCGTCCTGCAGCATCATCGCCCTTGGATTCGAGGGATTCCTGCTCTCCGCATCATACTCCTCTTTTTTCTTCGTTAAATATTTCGCCGCCCTATCATAAAATCTACCCGGAAGCTTTGTCAAAACCTTGCTGCGGCGTTCGTTCCTGTGCACGTCGGATATCTCGCTGAAACCGATTTCGTCCCCGCTCATCGCGCCCTAATCGGGCTAGTAATATTTGGATTTGCCGATACAACGGTTGACACGGTTACAAGTTCGGCAAGTACTTGTCAAGTTCCCAGCCAGTTACCTGAGTCCGGTATTCGTCCCACTCTGCGGATTTCAGGTAAAGGAAGTTATTGAAAATGTGCGGACCCAGGGTTTCCAGCATCAATTCGCTCTTTTCCATGAAGGATGCGGCGTGACCGAGATTGGTCGGTAAGGTATCGACGCCCAGGAGTTCCCGCTCCCTCGGACTCAATAAATAAATATCCTTCTCAACCGGCTCCGGAGGCTCGATATTCTTCTCAATCCCTTTTAGCCCGGCCGCCAACATAACGGCAAATTGGAGGTATGGATTGCCCGCTGGATCCGGGTTTCTTAATTCGCACCTGGTTGCATTTCCCCGTTTCGCCGGAATACGGATGAGGGCGCTTCTGTTCTCGGTGGCCCAGGCAATGTAGGTCGGGGCCTCGAAACCGGGTACCAGTCTCTTGTAGGAGTTCACCCACGAATTGAGCACGGCACAGATTTCTTTGGAATATTTCAGCAGGCCGCCGATGTAATGGAGAGCTGTTTCACTCAGCTGATGCTCTGCCGAAGAGTCGAAGAAAACGTTGCCCTCTTTCGAGTACAAGGATTGATGGGTGTGCATGCCGGTGCCGTTTACTCCCCAGATGGGCTTGGGCATGAAGGTGGCGTGAAGCTGATGTCTGAGGGCCAGGACTTTTGCCACGTATCTGAGGGTCACGACACGGTCCGCAGTGGTGAGCGCATCGGCGTAATGGAAGTTGATCTCATGTTGCCCGGATGCCACCTCATGATGGGACGTATACACCTGGAATCCCAGCATCTCCAGCGTTGAACATATGTCCCCCCTGACGTTCTCGGCCAGGTCCCGGGGAGAAAGGTCGAAGTACCCGCCCCTGTCGTTGGGTACGGTGGTTGGATGTCCGTCTTCCATCTTGAGAAGGAAGAACTCGCATTCAGGCCCTGTGTTGAATGCGTATCCCATTTTCGAGGCCTTTTCCATCACCCTTTCCAGAACGAACTTCGGGTCCCCGATATACCTCTCTCCGTTCGGAGTATAGATGTCGCAATTTATCCTCGCCGTCTTCCGTTTCTCAAGAACATCCGGTAGAATGATAAAGGATGAGGCATCCGGTCGTGCCACGAGGTCCGATTCCTCAATGGTCTGATAACCCACGATCGAAGAGGCGTCGAAGGGAATTCCCTCGTCCAAGGCCTCTTCCAGCCTCCCATCGGGAACAACAATGTTCTTGGGTGTTCCAAGGATGTCGGTAAATTGCATTCTTATGAATTCCAGTTTTTCGTTCTTTGCCTCTTCAAGTATTTTTTCTTTGAGTTCGTCCATTTTATCTTCCTCCGATGAGGTCTGCTTTTTTTTCGATTCCCTTTTCCGGGCTTAAGCGGGATGAATAAAAACCTCATATTTATACCACATGGTAAAAAAATTAGTCAATTGACCGATATTTCCATAGTAAACATAATCAATGTTCGAAAATTTTATGTGTTATGTAGAAAGATTAATAAATCAGAATGTAATTACCGATAAACATGGACAAGCTGGATATGAAAATCCTCAAATTATTGAATAAGAACGCCAGAAGTAGTTACAGGCAAATGGCAAAGGAACTGAAAGTCTCAATGAGTACGATTTCCAACAGGATAAAGCTCATGGAAAACGAGGGCGTGATAAAAGGCTACATCCCGGTACTGGACCCGCAAAAAATCGGTTATGACCTCCTGGTCATGATAGGTGTGAGAATATCGAAGGGGAGATTGATCGATGTGCAGAACCAGATATCCAGGCACGAAAGCGTTTTTGGTGTCTATGATATCACAGGCGAATGGGACTCGATAGTCATTGCCAGATTCAAAAACAGGGAGGAACTCAGCGCCTTCATAAAATGGGTGCTGGGCACAGAACATGTTGAACGCACCAACACGCAAATCGTGTTGAATGTCGTTAAGGACGATGTACGGGTGTACATTCCGCCTTTGAGTTAAGTCGGTCAGCAGCGCTAGACGGCGCAATCGAAAACCCCATAACCCCAAACCGCCATGCGGGGTCGGTGAGTGCCATGACGGTGTGCCCGTTGGATTACAGGTATGGAAGAGACACGATGAAACATATTTTTGACGAGGAGAACAGATTACAGTTGATGCTAGACGTAGAGGCGGCGTTGGCCAGGGCACACGCCAAGGTGGGCAACATACTAGAGGAAGATGCCGAGATAATATCCGGCAAGGCCAATACCGAAATAATCACGCTGGCTCGAGTGAAGGAAATCGAGAAAGAAACCAATCACGACATCATGGCCATGGTGAAGGCGCTGGCAGAGCAATGCGGTAAGTCCGGCGATTTCACGCATCTGGGTGTGACTTCCAACGACATCGTGGACACCATGACGGCACTTCAGCTAAAGAAGGCGCTTTCCATAATCGAGGACGACCTACTGCTGCTGGAGAACACGCTTGCGGATTTGGCCGAGAAACACAAGGGCACGCTGATGGTCGGTAGAACCCATGGCCAGTTCGCAGTTCCGCTGACCTTCGGGATGAAGATGGCCGTTTACGCACTCGAGACACACCGACACCTTATAAGATTGCGCGAATCGACTCCGAGGATTTGCATCGGGAAAATGAGCGGGGCCGTGGGCACTGGCGCGGCCTTTGGCGAACACGCTGCCGAGATTCAAAAGATAGCGATGGAGGATTTGGGTCTTGGGGTTGAGGAGGCGAGCCTGCAGTTGGTGGGCCGCGATAGATACGTCGAGTTTATTTCGAACATGGCCAATCTGGCCGCTTCTCTGGAAAAGTTTGCCGTGGAGATCAGAAACCTGCAAAGGAGCGAGATCGGAGAGGTTGCCGAGGCCTTCGACTCTGCCAAACAGGTCGGGAGTTCGACAATGGCGCACAAGCGCAATCCCATCACCTGCGAGAACATTTGCGGCCTGGCCAGGACGTTAAGGGGTTTCATAATGCCCACTTACGAGAACGTACCCCTCTGGCACGAGCGTGACCTTACCAACTCAGCGAGCGAGAGGTTCACGATACCGCACGTCTGCATACTGATTGATGACATGCTGGTCAAGATGAGCTCGGTCTTCACCAACCTGGCCGTGTTTCCCGATAGAATGCTCCATAACCTCGAATCCAGCAGGGGCCTGATAATGGCTGAAGCCGTAATGATGGCCCTGGTCAAAAAGGGCGTGGGAAGACAGGACGCCCACGAGCTTATGCGGCTGTTGTCTACAAGGACATTAGAAAATGGCACGACCCTCAAGGAAGAAATACAGGCCGAAGAAACCCTCTCCGGTTTGTTAACGTCCGACGAACTGGACCAGATACTTGACCCGAGAAACTACATTGGCCGGGCGGAGGAGATTGTCGAGGACGTGATTACGGCTATACATTGAAATTTTTCATGACCTCTGTGGCTTCATGTTTGAGGGGGCACAAGGCGAGTTGCTTCCACTTGGAGGGGCAATATCGCCTCATGCCCTTTCCTCCCTATAATTCTCAATTGCTTTTTGCAAGGCGTCCGCTGCTAACTTTCCGCAGTGAAGGTTTTCTTCTGGCATACCGTCAAGCGCATCGATGATGTCCTGGCTCGTGATTTTCCCTGCTTCTTCGATTCCTTTATCTTTCACCAACTTAGTGGTCATGCTACCGCAGGCAATCGTTGGTCCGCAGCCGTCAGTGTAGAACTTAATATCAGAAATCTTATCACCCTCGATTTTAAGATAGAATTCCATAGTGTCCCCGCAGGGACCGGTAATCTCTCCGGCGATGTCTGGCTTGGGCATTCTTCCCACGTTCTGCGGGTTGTTCGCCTCTTGTATTACCTTCTTGGAGTAAATAATCCCCGCTTCTCTTTCGATTGCGTCCTGTATCTCATCCACAACCCTTCCAAATTCAGCGTCTTTTTCAGAGCTCAAGTCCATGCCTTCCCTATTTTTTGCCATATATCTTGTATAGCCTTTGCCATCGAGCCATCTGAGAACTCTATCACCGTCTTCTCGGCAACCATCGCGTCAGTTGCCGTGTCGTCGTAAGGTATCTTTCCGACAACCTCGATGTTTTCCTCTTTGCAAAATTGCATAATTTGTTCTGTGTTTTCCTCGTTGATGTCATATTTATTAATGCATGCGAGCACCTGAATTTTAAAATGCCTGGCCACCTCGATTATCCTCTTGGCGTCATGAATGCCGGACAGCGTCGGCTCGAACACCACCAACACGAGGTCCACTCCCGTCAATGAAGCGATTACCGTACATCCGGTACCCGGCGGACCGTCAATGAGTATGAGTTCTTTTCCCGTTTCCTCGGCCACCTCCTTCGCCCTTTGCCTAACGAGGGCGACGAGCTTTCCAGACGCCTCTTCGCCGGCGTGAAGCTTTGCGTGGACAAGCGGGCCGAACCTTGTGTCTGAGATATAAGCTTCCCCGGCGTTCCTTTCAACCATCTGGATGGCCTCCACAGGGCACACCATAGCGCAGACGGCGCACCCTTCGCATTTTTCGGGGTGAAGTGTGTTGTCTGAATCAAATGCTCCGTATCTGCAGTTATCATAGCACTTACCACAATCGATGCATTTATCATCGTCCTTTTTCGCCACGTCCAGACCGCTGAATTTTTCCTTTTTTCGCACTTGTGGGTGGAGGAGGATGTGCATGTCCGCGGCGTCCACATCCGCATCGGCAATGACTGGATCTTTGGCCAGGGCCACAAAGGACGCTGCAATCGTGGTCTTGCCGCAGCCCCCCTTTCCGCTGATGACCGTAAGTTCCTTGACCATCAGACCATCTCCCTTATCTTGTCGTACAGACCAGAAAAGACGGCCTTGTATTCCGGAAGCCCCTCGACAATCGGCATGCCTCGCGAGTACAACTTGGCTATCTGTATGTCGTTGGGTATCTTCGCGAGCAGCGGTATTTTTTCGCCCGTGCAGTAACGTTCTACCCGATCATCGCCTATGCCGTCCCTGTTCACCACCACTCCGAACGGCGTGCCCAGTTCTCTGGCCACATCAACCGTCAGCATGAGGTCATGGAGACCGAAGGGCGTTGGCTCAGTTACGAGGATGCAGAAGTCCGAATCTCTCATCGCTTCGACAGCAGGGCATGCCGTCCCTGGAGGCGAGTCAAAAATGGTTGTTTTGGATTCGTCGGCGAACTGTTTCAGCTCTCTGATTATCGGTACACCAAACGGTTCCCCGATGTTAAGCAGACCGTGATACAACATGAGGTCTTTCTTGCCGCCTTTTTCGATGATTCCAATCTGGTGGTCCGCTTCAGTAATTGCATCATCCGGGCAAAGTATCTTGCAGCCGCCGCAGCCATGACACAGTTCCTCGAAGAAGAGGAGCTTCTCCCCGGTGATGGCTATGGCATTATACTGGCAGAACTCTGCACATTTTCCACAGAGGGTGCATTTTTCGAGGTCGAACTTCGGGGCAGGTATACTCACGTCCTTGAATTTCACCATCGGTTCTTTAAAAAAGATGTGGCTGTTCGGCCCCTCTACATCGCAGTCTATCAGCATGGCATTGTCTATGCTCAACGCAAGATTGACCGCTATCGTTGTCTTGCCGGTCCCGCCTTTACCGCTGGCGACTGATATTCTCGTGTATTCACCCCATAAATGTTTAAAATTTGCTTAGTGATTGTGTCCGTGACCGTCGCCGATGCCTTCACCCCTGAAAGCGTGCTGCCTGCAGGCGTTCTCGTCCGTGGCTGGTTGTAATTGCTCGTTCTGCCACATCTGGATAGCCTCCTTCACCGTGCCGTGGGCTCCTACATAGACCATGATGCCCATTTCCTCGAACATCGTAATCGCTCTTTGGCCGAGGCCGCCGCAGATCATCACATTTACACCATGCTCTGACAACATATCTGGGGGATATCCACTACCGCCCATGTGCATTGTCGTGTTCTGTATTATCTGCACTTCGTTGGTTTCCGTATCCACTACTGTGTATGTGGGCACCCTACCGAAATGCTCACCTACTTGTTCTTCTAGCCCTCTGTTTCCCATTGATGGTACGCTTACTTTCATTATATATTCCTCCTTTTCCTCGACCTCTGCCCATGCCTGAGTGGGAAGCAGACGTCGGTGCGCTTGTCTCCTTCAATTCTCCTTTCTGGAACTTTTCCAAAGCCTCCTTCACGGTTCCATGTGCACCGGTAATTATTCTTATTCCTGCGGTGTTCAGCGTCTTGAAAGCGTTTGGACCGACATCGCCTGTTATCACGGCTTCAACGCCCATTTCAGAAACTGTTTGAGCAGCCTGGATTCCGGCCCCTCCTGATGCCATCGCACTTTTGTTAGGAATTGATTCATACACCAGGGTTTCAGCATCAACTATGAGAAAATAACTACATCTTCCAAATCTTGGGTCTACCTCAGAACTCAAGTTCTCCCCGCTTGATGTAACTGCCACCTTCATATCAGCACCTCATGTCCTTTATCGCCATCTCAGCGGCGTTCACTAGCTGATAAGCGATCGGTGACGCCGTGACAGCTGGATGAGTCCCGAGCTGGAACGTTGCGATGTCGTCTGCGGTCATCTTCTTCTGGATGCATGCACTGATTGTGTTGATTAGTTCGCCGGCGCTGGGTCCTCCTCTGACCTGGCCGCCAATAAGCTCACCAGTCTTCTTGTTAAAGACCAGCTTCACCTTCATCTTCGCCATTCCCGGCATTCCTCCCGGGTGCCTATTGGGTGCTTCGGCTTGACCAGTCACAACATCATAACCGCTTTCCTTAGCCAGTTTTTCACTTAAACCAGCCATGCCGAAAGTCATGTCCCCGATTGCCGTAGAAAACACGCCGAGCGTTCCTGGATTCTCACGTCTTTTACCGAACAGGTTGGCTCCGGCAATACGGGCTTCCATGGTGGCTATTGAAGCCAGTTTTAGACCCGATGGCTGCCCTGTGAAGAACGATTTTTTACTCGTGCAATCCCCACAAGCGAATATATTCTCATCCGAGGTTCTAAGGGTTGAATCCACGACAATGCCCCCGCGGTCTACTTCAAGGCCAGCATCCTCTGCCATCCCGATATTGGGTTTTACACCAACACCGACGATGAGCATATCTGCCTTGATTTCCCTACCGTCTGACACCTTCACCCCTGAGATTTTTTGGTCGCCAACGACCTCTTCCAGTTTGACCCCGGTTATGAGGTCAATACCCCTCTCTTTGAGAATTTCTTCTGCCTCAACGCAAAGGTCTTCTTCAAAGGCCAACATCAGGCAGTGCGGGAGCAACTCGACTATCGTAACGTTCACGTCCCTGTTCTTCTTGCATTCGTCAGCGAACTCGACTCCGATGAAACCACCACCCAGAATCACAATGTCCTTAGCCTTGTTTACCGCATCCAAGAGTTTCTGAAGGTAGGGGGCGTCCTTCATTATTGTGAATACATTCTCCTTGTCCAAGCCGGGAATTGGGAGTTCCAGCGGTGATGATCCTGTGGCTAGAATTAGCTTGTCATAAACAATCTTCTCTCCACTGGAGGTTAAGACTTTCCTATTCTCTCGGTCAATTGCTTTTGCCTCGTCGACAAGGAGTTCAATCCCGTTATTTGTCAATACACCGTCTGGGATCAGGTTGTTCTCCGGCGAGTTCACCGTGCCGTAGATGTACGGTATCCCGCACGGTATCTGCACCTGTTCCTCCTTCCTGACGAGCAGCACACTCTTATCGGGATAATGCCTGCGACTGGTTATCGCCGCGGGAATCCCCGCTGCACTGCCTCCTATCACAACTACGTCTGCTTGCTTCATATGTTTCACCTCATTTTACTTAAACCTCTATTAATTTCTCATCACTATCTGGCATGCTCTCTCTCTTCACCATCGAACCTTCACATTTAGGGCATCGGACTAGAATACACGGCTCTTTCGGTTTGCGATAACATCGGAAGCCGCAATTCGCACAAACACATTCGCAGCCCTCCTCAGCAGCCCCTTTGTCAATCATCTTCATTGGTGAGATCCCTCCTGCACTACCTCCTAAAGTCATCCTGTCAACCTCGTAAGCGGCGTCTCACATTTTGGGCATTTTTTATTATAACACGGCACAGTACGCTGATGTTTTTCTTTGTAGCCGCAATTCTGGCAGATGCAATATCCTCCAGGACCAAATCCAACACGGCCCCTGCCGCCACCAACTGTGCCTTGTCCTGAATCTTGGCCTCCGCGTCCACCTAGCATAATCTATTTCCTCCCGTTATCTTTGATTTTCTCGACTATTTTTCTGAATTCAATCGATGATTCGAATTCATTAAGTGCAAAAGGTTCACCATTGTCCCCCATTTCAACTATTTTTTGTTCTATCGGGATTCGCCCAAGAAACGGCACTCCCATATCTTTGGCCGCATTCTCCCCTCCGCCAATCTTGAATAGTTTGATTATCTCGCCACAATGAGGGCACTTCAGCCCACTCATATTCTCGATTATCCCGATTACTGGCATATCCAGTTGTCTCGCGAAGTTTACCGACTTCCTCGAATCCAATAAAGCCAGTTCCTGCGGCGTGGTGACTATTACTGCTCCAGCGGCATCTGGGATCAGTTGGGCGATACTGAGGGGCTCATCACCGGTACCTGGAGGAAGGTCGATGATGAGATAGTCCAAGTCCCCCCAGTTGACATCAGATAAAAACTGCCTGATGGCCCCCATTTTAACCGGTCCCCTCCAAATGATTGGTGAATCCTTATCCTTCAACAAAAAGGCCATTGACATTACTTTTAAGCCGGGTGGTACAATGATTGGGGTTATCCCTTTGTCATCACCGATTAATTGCTCGTTCTCTATATTGAGCAACTTTGGAACGTTAGGTCCATGAATGTCCACGTCTAACAATCCAACCTGCATCCCTTGGTCAGATAATGAAACAGCGAGATTGACCGCCACCGTGCTTTTCCCCACACCGCCCTTTCCGCTCATCACAACGATCTTATGCTTAATTCTGCACAGGTTATCGTTCAACTTCGCGTTATCGACTACAACGCTCCGTTTTTCAGGCTTGCTTTCTGCCATACCCTACCTCTTTGAAACGTTCAGTTTGGGTATGGCACACCCCTATCTTTGGCTTAACCCCGATTATACACGGGATGTTCATTCTATTAAGCCCTCGCATTGGACTTAAAGAAAGTAATATCTAATGTTTTTCTTTAAAATGTTGTTCCATGACCTTCCTCTCTCCCCTTTGGATGATCTCTGCCAATGTGGAGGGAGAGATATCGAAAAACTTCGCCAGTTCCTTCATGGTAATCTTCTTCGGGTAATCGTAATAACCCTTCTCGAAAGCTGCACGGGTAATCTCATCCTGCCGAGACGTGAGCATGCTCCTCTTATTAAGACGGTTTGTACTTTTAAGCTCGGTCTCGCATCCATACGCTTCGAGCCTCTCCATGAGCTCAGAGAGAGAGCCTTCCTTCCCAGTGATCAGCCTCCATTCAACCCTACCGTCCCCCAGGCTGAGGGCGTTGGTGAGGAAACAATCCGAACCTGTCAGTACCCTACAGGCGATGCACTTGTTCGTTACGATAGAGCCCAGCAACCCTCCATTCTTCATGGGGGATATATCCACTCTACACACATCAGGATGTTTCCTTATTTCCTCTACTATTTCGTTGACCTCCTCGCCAGTGGTGTCAATTTCGATAAGACCCCTTCCTCCGGATTCTCCATATGGCATGCACTCTATGAATTTGATTGGAGCGGAAAATTTCTTGCCGATGTCCTTAACCCAGTTGTCGGGCATCCTCACTGTTAGAATGACTTCCATCATATTGTACTACCTAATCTCTTTCTATTATAAAAATAAAAAGTGGAACTGACTACTTCTCCTTCTTCGCCAGTTCCTTTATTCGGGCCTTGATGTCGCCTAGTTCCTTTTCCAAGCCCTTGACCAGATTTTCCAAGTAGGCCTTCTCCTCTTCGGGAGCCGGCTCCTGGTATACTGGTACAGGTCCCGGATAGTAGGGATCTGGATAATCGTAGTCAGGGTAGTTCCCAAAGCGTCTTCCTTGGCCCTGGCCTCTGCCGTATCCGCGACCGTAACCTCGACCCCGACCGTATCCGCGCCCCCCTGCAGGGTTTGCATATCCTGGCATGTTGTAACCTGCGCAGTAACCTGCACCACGCCCGGTCATCGGGCCTCTGCCCATTGGTCCTGTTCTATCGCCCCATGGCATTTTCATTCACCTCCTTTTTCTATATTTTCCTCATCTCCCGCAACTGAGTAAGCACCCCCCCTGATCTGGATTGCACAGCCGTTGACCAGAGCGTAAGCAACCGTTTTCCTGGCGCTCATCAGGTCGTTCCAGAGTGTTCTCCTTGAGATGCCCATTCTAAGGGCAGCTTCCTCTTGGTTTAATCCCTCGAGGTCCACAAGCCTGAGGGTTTCCAACTCGACTACAGTCATTTCAACGACCTCTGTCGTACGTAATGGTACACCCGCTGGCTTGAAGAACTGAACTTCCGGGACGTCTGTCACCCATCTTGGGTTTCTTTGCCTACCCCGCCGCCGTCGATGTCTCATGCTATTGCCTATATGGGAAGAAATATATAAAGGTTTTGCATGATTGAGCAATAAATCACTAAAACATTCAGACGGATGTTTTTGTAATTACTAACTCCCCGTGCTTCACACCCTTAATAGCCTTTATGTTATCTGCTAATTTTCTTACATTTTTGGCTTTACCACGAACCACCAATACTTCAAGACACGCCTGTTCATCAACGTGAATATGGGTTGTCGAAGATATTTCAGTGTAATGGTGATGCTGAGTATGCAGCAATTTATTGGTGACATCTCCAACATCGTGGTCGTAGATTATTGTCAGCGTTCCAATAATCTCGCCTTTTTCGGATTCTATTTCTGACTCGATAAGTGATTTTCGTACTAAATCCCTGATTGCTTCAGATCGATTGGCATATCCTTTCTTTTCTATTAAGTCATCAAATTTGGTCAACAGCTCTGGTTCAAAAGACACTCCTACTCTCTCTACAGTCATGGTAGCACTTCCACCGGGTAATCGTGCTACGAAAATAAAATAATTGCTACCGAAATCTTAAATATCTATGACGTATGCGGGTAGCACGAATTTCAAAAAAGTAATACTATGGGAGGTACAAGCATGGTATGCTACTCAATACCTTTGGCAGCGGCAATCGTCCATTTTGGATTGCGAAAAAAAGTTACAAAATGGAAACACAGCGTACACCATTTGTGGCTGAACTTGCTTTTTGCTGGGGCAGCGATTTTCGGTGTTATTGACCATCTCTGGAACGGCGAACTGTTCCTAATAGGTGGGAACCTATTAGGGGATTTATTATTGGGAGTTGTTAGCACCGTTGGGATAACTATTGGATGGATAATAATTGTTACTCTAAGCCAAAAACAGCCAGAGAAGATAAGTACAACAACATAACGAGAATAGTGATAGAGAGGGCTCTCGCTGAGGACGCTAAATTAATAACCCAAATACCCATTTAATAAAATGGACACAATTTGTACAAGGATTTGGAGGAACTACAGAGCCGAATCACGGGCGGCTTCAGCAATTTCCCCAACCGCCTTGATTGCGGAATCGATGTCTTCCTCTGTGTTGAACGGTCCGATGGATAATCTGACTGTTCCGCCCGACTTGTCTGTGCCTAAAGCCTTGTGTGCCAAAGGAGCGCAGTGTAGCCCGGTCCGATTAGCTATGTTATATTCAAGATCAAGCTTATTTCCCGCGTCAGTTGCATTCATACCTTCAACATTGAAAGCCAGAACCGGCAAATGGTCATGGCTGAGGTCTGCGCAGTATAGTTTCACATTTTTAATTTCTGAAAGTCCGTCATGAAGCCGATTCGCCAGCTTCATTTCCCGTTTGTGAATTTCGCTAATCCCTCCTTGGGATGAAATCCATTCCTGAGCAGCCAATAATCCTGCAATGCCGAGCAGATTGGGAGTCCCGAACTCAAGGCAATAGGGGAACTCTTCCGGCTGTTCGCGGAGTTCGCTCAGAATCCCGGTTCCTCCTGAACGGGAGGGAGTAATCTTCAACTGTTCACGAATATACATTCCGCCTATGCCCGTCGGCCCCATAAGGGATTTGTGACCCGTAAAGCAGACAACATCTATGTTCATGCTCGGCATGTCAATCGGCACTAATCCGGCGGTTTGGGCCGTGTCCGTGGAAAATAGTACGCCCTCCCTTCTGCAAATGGCACCGACCTCTTTGATGGGCTGTATCGTACCAACTACATTTGAGCCGTGAATTATCAGGACGAGCTTGGTGTTCTCCTTGATTTTTGATTTCACATCCTCCGGATCTATGTATCCATATTCATCGAACGGAACTATGTCGAGCTCAACCCCTCTGTGATCATTTAGGAAATACAAGGGCCGAAGGACCGCGTTATGTTCGAGAGTAGTGCATATAACGTGGTCGCCTTGTTCGAGTACACTATTAATCAGAAGATTTAACGAATCTGTTATGTTGTAACCAAAAACAAGGCGCTCTGGGGCGCTGCCGCCAAATAATTCGGCAAGCTTCCTGCGTGATGCGTCAACAACCTCCGCCGCTTTGGTAGCAATTTCGGAGCTAACACGATCGGGACTGACGCCATAATTCGAATAGAAATCCGTCATATATTCGATAACTTCTTTAGGTTTGGGAAATGTGGTTGAGGCGTTGTCTAAATATATTAATTTTTTTCCGGAGCTAGTCATAACAAACCTCCATCATTCGAACCGGCAGATAAGAGGGCATATTGATATAAACTTATTACGTCAACAGATAATTTTACTGCAAGGTAAAATAATAAACAGGGACTCCAAGCCTCTTCGTACTAGCAAGCGGTTTTTATAACATCGCTGATTGAGCGTTTTGCCAGATATAAAAATAATGGTCTTTGGCTTGAATTATTTCAAGCCAGACCGAAAAATCTTTTTTCTTAGAATTGAATGAAAAAAAGATTTGATGGACCCAGTGGGAGGAGCAAACTAACTCTAAGCATTCTTACATTATTTGTTTGTGACTAAGCTGGGGCCATCGAATGTAATTATAAAAAAATAGAGATGGACCCAGCGGAACTGGCCGTTGGATCACTGGCCTTTCTTCTGTTCACGACTGAATTGAAGTACGGACATAGGCTCCGAAAATGCCCGTTCGATCTCCCTAATCGCGGCATCATCCCTGATTCTGCCGTAATAGGTTTCAGTCGTAACTGAACTCTTATGCCCCATGATTTTCGACACGGCTTGCAGATCCGCTCCAAGGTCGATTGCCAGCTGACAGAACGTGGCTCGATAGTCCTTCAACTTGAACTTGAGCCCTGCTCTTGCCTCTATCTTCATCTTGAGGGCGTTTAGCTGGCTTGAACCCCAGTAGTCGAGTCCCCATCGTCCCTTGTACGGAATAAAGGCCTCGAAGTCCTCGGTTGCACCGAGCTCCTCGAGGAAGAGTTTCCGTTCCTCCAGGAACTCCTGGAAGGCAGGTCTGAGCTGTGGCAGAATCCCGATGCACCTGTGTTTGCCATAGCGTCCTTCACCTTTCGGATGAGTCACTGTCAGATTGCCATCTTCTTTGTCGACGTCCGTGTATTTCATTGTCCTGAGCTCGGAAGGGCGTAGACCGGTGTAGGGATAGGCCATGGTTATGAACCTGGCGACAACACCGTGCCATCCGTCCATGGTCAAGGTCATCTGGTGGAGGAAGTCCACATTCTCCTTGGTCAGGGCCCTGATCTCCGGGGGAGCTCCGGACGGCGCCCGTATCTGCTTTTTGATTAACATCTGACTTACAATGATATTGTCGTAGTAGGCCAGGTAGTCTTTCAGGTATCGCAAATATCTGCGCTGCGTCTCGTGGTTCAGATCTTTCTCGTCCATCCAGTCGAGGAACATTATCACGTGCTTATCCTCGATATGGTGTGGTGAGCGCGGACACCCGAGTTCAAGTGACATTATCCCGGTTATCCGTCTGAGCTTTCTGCGTCGTTCTTTCTGTGTTAAGGGGGCATAGTATCTTTGGGTGGCTTTCAGAAACTTGGTCACCAAGAAGCGGAGGATCTACCTCTTGTGTAACCTCGAACTCTCCATGCTCATCACAGGTCAGAGTGCCAGTTACCGTGATCACCCTAACACCTCCTGGCAAACTCGGCCCAGTAATGGTAGCCGTCGTCCTCGAGCCCGTAATCCACGAGTTCATACCCATTGTTCTGGTTTCTCATAACAGCTATATCTTCTGGCCACAGGCCACCTAGTCTGATTCGACTAGATTCGTTCGACAATTCCGTCCCTACTTCCTCGATGCCCGGGACGCCGGCATCAAAATTATTCTGGCGAACCAACTTCTCACCAGGTTCCCTGACGAGAGGTTGGGAGGCAGGAGGGCGGAGAACAAATCAAGTTTGGAGCTCGCACTTTCAGCCCGTTCTCTTCTGAAATTGGGTGTTGTTCTCGTGAACTCTATTAAATCCCCAACTTTCACTTAAGTCATCAGCGTCCTTTTCGTTTGATGGGCTGCCCTGATTTTCCATCTTATAATGATTTAGAATAAAATGTGCTATTTCATGTGCGATTATGTCTTTTTGATTTGATAAGTCTCTCATTTCACTAAAATTTAATAAAATAACCGGTTGATCTACCCTCACTGGATGATAATCACCCACGACCTTTTGGATTTCCGTTTTTGGTATAAGTATTGGGAATGATAATGAACTAACGTACCCCGCGATTGGACTGAATATGAAAACCACTTCATCTAAAACCCGTTCTTTCACATCTAGGGGCAATTTCAATAGGGTTTTAGCGATTGTTATTTTATGTGCATCAGTCTCAATAACTAGTGCAACCACGACCCTCAAATTATAAACCACATCATTGATTTCCTTCCAATCCTCGGTTTCTTCATTCATCTATTCCACCGATTCATTATCATAGTAAATCTTAATTATCCTTTGGGCACACCTTCAAGTTGCCGGTTCTGCGTTGGTAACTCGGTTAGCTTAACCGGTCTTGATGGTTTGCCCTAATCCTTATCTCCGATTGTAAACCGTAGTACAACTACTATGCCAAAGAGAAAGATGAAACCCATCACCATTTTTGCAATCTGTCTATTGATTTGCCCTTGAACAAAAGCACTTTCTATATCGGGAGGGAGCCCTGTTGCATTAGCGTATATTACCATGCCAATAATCATATACAAATAAGTAAAAACCAACACAAATCCTGGAATCAAGACAATACTCATGAGTGGAAAACCAGCAATTTTATTAAATACAATAATCGTAGGAATCATGCCAATAACGAATAGTATTGTAAACGGGATTAAAATTTTTGAATCCCACCAAACAAAAGGTTCACCAACGAATAATCCAATAATTATCAGATATAGAAAGATACCAAAATATGTGATTA
>DAOVAY010000023.1 GCA_030670795.1 Methanobacteriota archaeon
GGCCAACTTTCTCCCGGATTCGGGCGCGACCAGAGCCTCGTCCCATGAAACTTCAGCAATCTTGCCTTCCTCGCCCAGGCTTTCCCAGATTTTCTGAGACGAGAACGGCAAATAAGGGGCCATGATTACGGCCAGTGCCCGTGAAATGTGAATTGCCGTGTAAAGCGTAGCGCCACATCCCTCCTTGTCCTCCTTAATTTGTGTCCAGGGAGCTTTGGCGTCGAGGTATTGGTTGCCGTATCTGGCCAGCTCCATCGCCCTCTTGATACCGCGCTTGAACTCGCATTTCTCCAGATGTCCGCCCACCTCGGTGAGGATTTTTTCTATCTCGGCTTTGACGGCCCCGTCCTCAGAGCCCGGCTGCGGAATCTCGCCGAAGTGCTTGTGCGTGAACGAAAGCGTCCGGTGAACGAAGTTGCCGTAGGTCGCCACCAGCTCGTTGTTGTTCTTTGCGATAAAATCTTCCCAGGAGAAGTCAGCGTCACGATTCTCAGGCATGATAACAGAAATGTAATATCTGAGTGCGTCGGGATCATAATTTGCTATGATTTCGTTAAGCGCCACCGATACCCCCTTAGACTTTGAGAATTGCGTACCCTCGAATCTCAGGAAACCATTGGCTGGCACGTCGTAAGGCAGATTGAGGTCACCGTGCGCCATTAGTACGGCAGGCCAGAATATAGTGTGGAAGACCACATTGTCCTTCCCCAAGAAGTAATAATGCTTTGTGTCAACATCCTGCCAGAAGTCCTTCCACGCTTCCTCCTGACCCTTACGCCGGGCCCATTCGACCGCCATAGAATAATAGCCCATGAAAGCCTCGAACCAGACGTAGATTCTCTTATCTTCGTTGCCCTCGATGGGAATCTCGATGCCCCAGGTTGTGTCCCTGGTCACTGGACGGTCCTTCAATCCCCCTTCGAGAAACGTCTTTGTGAAGTTTAACACGTGAGGGCGCCAGTAGGTCTTATCAGTCATCCACTCCTTTAGCTGGTCCTCTAAAGAGCTCAGTTTGAAGAAGATGTGCCTCCTCACAACGAATTCCGGAGTCGAGCTACAGGTACTACATCGGGGTGCGATTAACATGTCTGGGTCCATAAGCTTACCACATTCTGGACATTGTTCACCCCTTGCATTTTCATATTGACAAAAAGGGCACTCTCCCTCGACATATCTGTCTGGGAGGGTGCGTTGGCATTTAGGACAATAAGGCAGCTCCATGTCCTTCTCGTAAAGATAGCCCCTTTCGTAGAGTCTAAGAAACATCTGCTGGGCAACCTCCTTGTGTGTCTCATTTTCCGTGTTAAGGTACAGGTCGAAGGTGAGTCCAAGATCCTCGAAGGCCTTGGTGTTGAGTGCGTGGTACTTCTCTGCCACGATTGCTGGCTCTATATTCTCTTCTTCGGCCTTTACAGTCACTGGAGCGCCGTGCATGTCGCTGCCCGAAACCATGAGAACCTCGTTCCCACTCATCCGATGGTATCTGGCGAATATGTCAGGGGGCAAGTAACAGCCAGCTACATGTCCCACATGAACAGGCCCGTTCGCATACGGCCAGGCAACGCCGATAAATATTTTTGCCATATCTAATCTGACGAGAATATCAGGCATAGGATTTAAAAGTATAAGGTGCATGTTCTTTACCGGAAGCAAGACAGAATACGGACACCTGGCTAACAAGCCCGGGTACGTGACCAAGGGTCTGGAACATCTCAAAGGTTTTGATAAGGTCATTGACACAGTCTATTTCTTTAAACACTGTCCCCTTACACCGTCCATGGAGTTCCACGGTCTGAAACTCGACCGCTTTCAGGTGCTGGCCTGTGATTATATAACCAATGGCGATTCTGTCGTGGTTTCGGCATCCACCGGTACTGGCAAGACGCTGATAGCAGAGTATGCCATTGACTTCTATACGGCGCATGGCCAGCGTTCTGTCTACACCTCTCCTATCAAGGCCCTTTCCAATCAGAAATACAAGGATTTCGTCGAACAGTTCGGCCAAGATAGTGTCGGAATACTCACCGGCGATGTCTCGATAAATCCCCGGGCGCAGATCCTGGTCATGACCACCGAGGTGTACCGCAATATGGCGCTCACCGACCCCGACGGCATTAAGGATGTCGGCCTACTCATAATGGACGAGGTGCACTTCATGAACGACCCGGAAAGGGGTACGGTCTGGGAGGAATCCATTATATTTTCGCCCCAAAATGTCCGCTTCCTGGCCCTTTCCGCCACCATCCCCAACGCCAATGAGTTTTCGCATTGGATCGAGACTATACACGGGCACAGGGTTCAAGTTGTCGAATACCTGAAGAGGGCGGTCCCACTTTATCACTATTATTATCTTGGTCAGGATGAAATGGTGAATAGGACTAAGTTGAAGGAATATGCCTATCCGGACTATGAGCGGAAACACCGCTCCAGAGCGCGATCCGATCGTCATCGCGGCAGGGAAAAAGGGAAAGCCAGATCGAAAGTAAAAGGTCCGGGGCATCTCGACCTCGTCAAGCTGATGAAGCGGAATGATGACCTTCCCTGTCTCTTCTTCTGTTTTTCGAGAACCAAGTGCGAGAGCCAGGCACTTGAAGCTGCCCACAATGTCCACTTCTTTAAGGAACCGCCCGAAGAAATATTGGCCATCATCGAACATCACCTTTCGAGTCCGGATATCCGTGATATGGAATCCATCAATACCCTCAAGCAGGCAATGAAGCGGGGTGTTGCATTCCATCACGCCGGGATGCTTCCCGCGGCAAAGAGGGCTGTGGAGGAGGCCTTCGGCCTGAACCTCATCAAGGTCCTGTATACAACGGAAACATTTGCCGTTGGCATCAATTATCCTGCTCGAACCGTCGCCTTTGACAGCCTCAGGAAGTATGACGGGACAACGCACCGCTACCTCAATTCCAAAGAATATTTTCAGATGGCTGGCCGGGCCGGCAGAAGGGGTATGGATGACAGCGGAAAGGTATTGAGCATCGTGGATAAAGGGCAGGATGACCTGGTCGAGATCAGCAGGCTGACTAAAGAGGATAGAATTCCGATATTCTCCCAGTTCCAGCTGTCCTACAATACGGTCCTGAACCTTGTCGAAAAGCACTCCAAGAAGGAGATAAAGCAGATCCTTGAACGGAGCTTTGATTCCTTCAGGAAAAGGCGGAGCGGGAGAAGGGTGAATGTCTGGACGTCCTGGTATAACCGCATCAGGACGCTGGAGAAACTGGGCCACATTAAGAATAACAGATTGACGGCAAAGGGCTGGTTCACCACACGCATCTTCACAGAGGAACTGGTAACGGCAGAACTGTTCCATGACGACAAATGGAGGAACTGGTCGGTCATCGACCTTGCCTGTCTGGGGGCTGCCATCACCTATGAGATAAGGCGTTCACGAAGACGCGAGCGTCCCGTAAAATCGCAGCGCTTCTTCAGGATAATATCCTGCATATCGAATAATAATTACCTGGCCAGGAACCTGAGCCGTAACGGTCTTGCTCAGAGGATCCCCGTCATCGAGAAATGGGCGCAAGGCTGCACTTTCAAGGACCTGGTCGATGAGTTCGACATGGCCGAGGGCGACCTCATCAGGATATTCCGTCAAGCTATAGACGTTCTGGAGCAGGTTAAAAGGGCGACCGACAATGAAGACTTCAAGACGAAGCTCAACCTGTCCGTTAATATGCTAGACAGAGAAGTCGTCAGCGTTAATTTCGATTGAGATCAGGTCAGCGGAGGAGAAGGTCGGGAAGACACTCAAGAAATAGCCCTACACACCAGGATTTTCAACTTTCCCCATGAACAATATCTGGCCGGTCTCCTCATGCTCTATGAAGAAGATGAAGGGGTGGTTGGCGTTGAACACAGGCGGTTGTGGAGGAATAGAAGTCAATTCACCCACAATAACGGCGGTGGCCGCCGCTGCCTCCGTGCCTTCCTCGTTCACTTCCACAAAGGATTGATGAATTACTTTTTCAATGTACAATGGTACTGTTTCAGTCATGCCTGAAAAATCCGCCCCATCAGAAAAAGCAGTGGGCATACCCATGTCGATAAGCACATCGTTCAGGTTGTACTTCTGCTCGAACTTGAACTTCGGAAGGTAGATTTTTACATAATCTTGATAGAGATTTTCTTTCATCTCGTTAAGATACTCATTATCCAATATTGCTTCCAGAGATGCGATGTCGTTCTCTTTCGGAAGCAGGATGTACATTGAAAGTTCATCATTCTTGTAAGGCAGTTTGAGCAGCTGGCAATCCTCGTTTTCAGTATAATTAAAATTAATATCCTCGTCGTCCATGTGCATCATTTCTGCTTGAATGTTATCTCCGTTGGATTTGAAGAACGGCCTGTCCTGGGTGGCGTCCGAATCGAACTGGTATTTCCAGTCAGACTTGAAGTAAATCGCGTTTGTCAGGATCAGGTAGGTCAGCGCATTAATGTCAGTCGGAGAAAGCAAATCCTTGATTTTATCATTGGTCTGGTCTTCCACCCAGCCGTTGATGGTCTCGGCAGAACCTTCAGGGTCTCCGGCGAAGTCCAGTTCTTCGCCGTGAGCGAGATAATAGGATTCCATGGCAGTCCTATACACTTCCTTCAGGTCTGCATTTTGCCTGAGCCAGTAAGCGTTTGCCGTTGACAGATCGTAGGAATCGACATCCTGGTTGAAATAGCCCTGGTAGGACCACATCAGGTCCCATCTTGTCTGGTTGTCGGTCGGGAGGTCCAACACTTCCGCCATCTCGGAAGCTGTTTGACCCCTAGCCCCCTCATAAGCCATGCCGAGGGCTGTGGTGATACTATAGGGCGAAAAGAAAACGTTCTCGTCGCCGCTTACCAGTTCTTGATACATTTCGAAAGAAAACTCATTGCTGGAATTCACCAGCTCGGATACACTGGTTAAGGGTGTAAAATCAGAGGTGTTCCTATCCTCATTATTCTTGAGGACAACCACTCCGACCACAACAGCAATCAGTACAATCGCAATTATCACGCTTAAGATTGCTTTTCTCATTTTATCACTTCCACGCTTCTTATAGGAACAAATGCAGATTATATTATTTAAGAAAATTGGTACAGTTGTTTGTAAACGTCGGGAAATGCCTCAAGAAGTAGTCCCTGCCTGCTCGGGGCGCTTGATTACCAATCAACTATCCAAATTGCATCCGCGGGTACGTGAATCCAGTAGCCCTCAGTAATTAATTACAGTCCAAACAGTATCAGCCGTGACCTCTATCCAGAGACCTTCCTCGTTATTGGAAATGACGTCGCTTGCGGGTAATCGTATCCTATATGGTTCGTTAACATCGAAGATAGTCAATGAGCCAGGCACGTAATTTGGGCAGTTGGCGATGAGGTCCAGCTCGATGTCATCTGTGTTTTTATCCCTCTCGGCATAAGGATATGGCACAAGGTTCCAGCCAGTATGGCTGTCAATACTCATATTAGCGATATAACCGGCTGTGCAGAGTCTAGTATTTATTGGCTGAATCTTCAACCAGAAGCCCATTTCGTTGGTTATGTCCGTGAGGTCATTTAGGCTGTATGGCCTAGCTGTCCAGTTCGAAAGCCACTTTTGATTATCAGCATCCCAGGCCATTAAACCTTCACCAGGTAAATTAAGTCCTTGAACAACATGATCTATTGAAGTGGAACTCTGCACTATGGCTGAGCCTACCAACCACCAGCGGCTTGGATTGGGTGCAACACCCATGGATTTTGCATACTTGGCTGCCTGGATTAACGTTTTTGTCTCGTGACCTGCGGTATCATAAGTCCTCAGTTGGTAGCAGAAAGAGAAACCGTTATCCGCTCCTCTATTGACATGTACATAGCTGGTCGTGCCTGATGGAATAACAGCGGTATCAAGCCATGCATAAGTGTCTCCTGTTGAGTGCCAACCGTTCGTTATAAACCATACCTCATAGTGGTCCACATCGTTAAAGCCGCCGCCATCATCTGCGCTGAGGTCCCAATAAATGGTAACGTCATCTGTGGCAGAATATGTAAGCTCTGCGTGAACATTAGTAGCAGGCTCCGGGGGTATTAAATCAATTTCATATAATTGAAAGTCAGCCAGGCAATTGTCTGTATCTTGACCGTTAGGCGTTCTTCTGATGAACCAACCCGATGGCGGGGCAGGGGCATCCACCAATATTGTATCGTCCGGAACCTGGTTTTCATTACCATATTCCACTCTGTCTATGGGTACGTCATTGCCATCGGCGATAAAAGTGCCGGTGTTGATCCACACCAGCTTTAACTCGTCAGCGACCGTTTCCAGGAATCCTCCCGCGCCAAGGTCAACAAAGGATAATCCTCCGGCGTCGATGGTGCCGCTCAAAGCTACAGTTGCTCCATCGTAACCGTTTGTGCTGCCCGGGATATCCTTCTGAAGGAAATAATCACTCAAGTTTACTGGTGACGCAGAAGGATTGTACAGATAGACGTACTGCGAGCCAAAACCGTCGTCGGTGCAAATCTCATTGATTTTCAATTCTGTAGGTTCCTCTACAGATGAATTAAAATAAAGGTCAAATGGGGTCACACTCCATCCATTCATGACGTAATCCTTTGTGATATTAGAGTAGTATACGTCATTTCCGTCTATATATTCGAAAATAACCAAATCATCATCAACCCCGCCTTCTTTCAGGTCTAGGGTTTCAGGCCAGTCACCTTGGATATTAAGGTTGTACCATCCTCCCGCTATGGTTATGTAATCACCATACTGGGTGCCGTCAATCCAAGCTGTGATTGATTTACCATCCGGTAGCAAAGTCTCGTTTAGATACGCTTGTCCCCACACCTCCATAGTACTTGGGGGCAAGGGTTGGGGCAATGGTTTACGGGATGATATAACTCCACAAGGTATAATCATTATTAAAGCGAGCATTATCGGCAAAAGCAATCGCCTACTCTGGCATTTTCGTTTCATCTCTTCCACCTGTTATTGACGAATAGGGCATACAACCTTAAAGAATTTTCGCTTTTTACTACCCCAGCACTTCTCTGAGACGTACGTCATTCCCCGTCCCGGAGCGAAGCGGAGGGCGGGATACAGGATAATATCGCTGGCTCTCGCTCTCGTAGGGTGTTCTTTGATTTATTGAGGGGTTCTTCGGCTAGTTTCGACCTACGTCCCAGAGGTATCTTATGGCCAGTAGGACGGCTGCGGGTGCGAAGAATATGAGCATGCTGCCCGTGATGCCGGATAGGAAGTTGCCTATCAGGGGTATCTTATCGAACAGGGTGGCGCCGATGCCTACTGCGACAAGGGCTATGGCCGCTACGAGGAAGCCGACCATCTCGTCCTTATGGATCGTTCCCAGGCCCAGTGCGCCCACCAGACCGACTATTACGCCCAATATCACCAAAATCGTAGCGATGTAACCTTCGGTGTCTCCTGCCCTTTCCTCGTCGGTCAACTGCTCAAGGGCGCCTGCACCGATGGCTATGCCCACAATAAGCGCAATGAGGACTCCGAAGATGAAGGACCAGGTGCCAACCTTTGCAAGCACACTCTTACCCTTTTTCTCAATACTCGATATTGTTTTTTCCATTTATTTCACCAACCTTTAGTTGTCCATAACCCGTAGTGAGAACGAGATTATGAATTCAGGCATATATATTATTCATTATATTTAAATTTTATTGTAAAAAGAGTGCTTTTCTCTATGTTGTACCTTCCATTGCTATTGGTCCAGCACCTCTCTCGCTATGACGATTCTTTGTATCTCGCTGGTGCCCTCGTAGATTTCCGTGATTTTTGCCTCCCTGAAGAATCTTTCGACCGGGTAGTCCTTGGTGTATCCGTATCCGCCGTGTATCTGCACTGCCTGGTTCGCCACTTCCACCGCGATTTTCGAGGCGTAGAGTTTTGCCATGGCGCTTTCCTTTGTGTGGGGCTTTCCCATGTCTTTCAGGTATGCGGCTTTGTATACCAGGAATCGGGCCGCGTCAATCTTTGTCGCCATCTCGGCCAGCTTCCATTGTATGGCCTGGAACTTTCCGATTGGCCTGCCGAACTGCTCCCGCTCTTTAGCGTATTTCACAGATTCGTCCAACGCGCCCTGGGCGATACCCACCGCCTGTGCCGCGATGCCGATTCTTCCGGCGTCCAGCGTTGTCATGCCGATTTGGAATCCCTGGTTTAATTCGCCCAGCAAGTTCTCCTTCGGAATTCTACAGTTTTCGAACACGAGCTCGGCGGTCGCCGATGCTCTAACACCCATCTTATTTTCCACGGTGCCGTATGAGAAACCGGGCGTTCCCTTCTCCACTAAAAAGGCAGTGAGGCCTCTTGTGCCCTTCGAGGGGTCGGTGGATGCCAGAAGCAGAATTACGCCAGCCTCGGTGCCGGACGTGATGAATATCTTGTTTCCTTCTAAGACATACTCATCGCCGTCTGGAATTGCCTTCATCCTGACGGCTCCGGCGTCCGAGCCGGCACCGGGTTCTGTAAGGGCAAACCCGCCGATCTGCTCCCCGCTTACGAGCGGTTTCAGGAACTTCTCCCTCTGGAAATCGTTGCCGAATTTGTATATCGGATAGCAGCAGACAGAATTGTGCACGGCCATAATCACACTGGTCGAACCGCACACCTTGGCGATTTCCTCGATGGCTATCGAATAGGAAATGCTGTCAACACCCGCGCCCCCCCACTCCTTCGGCACGGTCATGCCCATGATGTTTAATTCGCCCATTTTCTTGAGAACTGGCCAGGGGTACTCGCCGCTTTCGTCTATCTCGGCAGCGATGGGCTTGATTTCGTTCTCGGTGAATTCGCGCACCAAGTCGCGGACCATCTGCTGCTCTTTCGTGAGGTTGAAGTCCATCTAGGTATGGGAGATATCCGACCGATAAAAATGTTTCATTACACACTCGCCTGTGAGGCTGGGTGAGCAGTGACACCTCGTTGCGAACAAACCGAATCGTTAAATTCGGCGGGGCATCACTAGCCCAAATCGCTGTCCAGTTGTGTTCTGGCCTCCTTTTGCATGGCCAGCTCCTCTTCCCACTCGTCCAGGGTGTCCAACGTCTCCTTCAACTGCCTGAGGCAATCGATGCAGATCCACTTGTCTCCGACGTGTCGACCGGGCGTCTTCCGGTAACAGATGGCGTTGCAAATCCAGCAGACGTTCATCTCCTTGGTGCGGTGCTCGGCGTAGGCCTCCATCTTGCGGCCTTCCACGATGCTCTCTACCACCATCTTGCGCCTTGCACTGTCCGCCTGGGCTTCATCCTTTGCCATCTGGACACCTTGTTATTATGGCTATGGATAGTGATTTTGCATATTTATGAGTTTGGCATCTTGACCCGGTGCCGCACTCGGACGGCCTCTCCCCTGTCGCTTTCCACCATTTCCCTGGCCGACATCTGTGCGGTTCCAGTGGCGACGAGCTCCCCGTTTCTGGCGACCACGACCTCGTCCTTGGCACGGATTTCCTGCGAAGCGGTCTCCACTCCCACAGCAAAGAGGTTGGTGGTGAGCTCGAAGTCATAGATGTTTATCCGGTATACGTCCTTTTCAACGAGGAACTCAGCACCCTGTAGAGTGGGAATGGGTTGCCCGGTTTTTGGCGAAAGGCTGGCCACTTGAGTTTTGCCCTTGAAAATTCGCAGTTGCGGATAGCGCCCCTTGATGGTGCATCCGTCTAACCATCCTTCGGCTTTCTCACCGAACTGGAATCGCGCCATGCTGATCGCCTCTTCTACCGAACGTTCCTTCCAGGTCTTCCCACTTTTTCCGGTCTTGAGTACGCTTAATTTTCTTTTCAGGTTATCCAGGGATTCTTCGGAGGTGGGGCGCCCGTATGCGGTCGTGACCGTGTCAACATATTCTATTAAGTCATCCTCTCCGAGATGATTTATTATTAGTTTATAATTATTTTTGTTAACATATTTTATAAGCAAATCGTTAATGAGCTTTTTCTCGTCCTCGTACCAATGGCCAGTTACCGGGATGTCATAGTGCTGCGCCGGATAAAAGAGCTCCAATTCCCTAGGAACAAGGCCCAAAGGAGAGGTGACAATAACTTCGTGCACTAACAGCCCCGCTCCGGAATCCTTTATCGCTTTCTTGAATAATTTGTGGCTTTTCGACTCGGAATACGGCTTCCTGGCCGAGCAAGGCAGCAGCAGTAGAACGTTTGGAATTTCGGGTTTTTTATAACGGCTGAGAACCCTCTCCCTGAACCGTGCCACATCCGGCCTTTCCAAAGAGAGCCTGGTGGTCGCCCTGAAGCTCTTGGCAACGCCTGGAAACCGCTCTTCCTGAAAAACGTAAAAACTCTTGTCCAGATGCCGCAACATTTCAACCAATCCGGGCGAGGTCTTTGCCCGGTATTCAACGAATTCTCTGAGATTTTCCCGACTGATTCTCGCCCTGACCCTTTCCAGCTCGGAATGAACGGCCAGCATATTGTGCCTTAGTAGTTTTTCATAATCATCTCCTTCGTTCACACAGCCTACACACGAGCAACTCTCTCCCTTGAGCTCCGAGACAAGCCAGGAGCCGTCGCACGTGAGGAAATAACCCTGTCTGGTCAAGAGTAAGACGCGGGCAGAATCCACCATGTCAACACCGAGGTAAAACAGAAGTGCCAGATTGTTGGGCAGGGCCACGCCCGGCAGGTATAATGCGGCTTGGAATCCTATTCCTTCGCGGACGCGCACGAGGGTGTCAATGAAAACACGGCTGTTTTGGAATAACTCAATGGAATTTTCCAAAACACACAAATCCATCTGGCTTCTGATTGCTTTCAGTTCATCGACCTTAACTTCCGGTCGGATCACGCAGACGTTATCCTTGAAGTTAAGTAAAGGAACATCACACGTTTCCGAAGGGATTTTCATGGGCATGCCGGAGTACGCGGGAATCTCATAGGCCACTTGCCCGTCAGCTCGGGCAATGATGTTCCGGTCGTCATCCGCCTTCTTCAGAATGATTTCGGAGAACGGGTCATGGGGAAATCTCTCGCTGTGTATGTCCAAGACATTTGGAACGGGAATCTCCCAGCCTTCGCCGGAGAGGACGCCGGTTCGACCGCATCCTGCCCTTTTCTTCACTTCGAACATCGGTACGAGGATGATAATAGTCGAATATAAAACTACAGGGAGGAGACGATGGGCATCGCTATGAAAAATATCCCGAATATTATCAGAATCAATCCGCAAGCGCCGAATACTAAGGCCTGAGTGTTCTCCTTCCAGAGTCCCCGGGATTTAAACGTGAGTAGCGAAACGAACCAGTCCCAGAATATGTCACAGGCCCAGTGCAGGAGCGCGAAAATCAAGACTACCCACGCACCGAAGCCGGTCGCAACCGATACAAGCAGCAGTCCGATGGTGGCCCACCAGATGAAGAAGTAGGGATTCGAGACCGAGGTGATAATGCCCACGATGAGGGGGTGATAAGGCAGATACTTCTCCTTGCCGGATTCGTCTAGCCGATGTCTCACCATACCCCACCCAATGTACAAAAGCATGAGACCTCCGGCCACTCCGATTACGACCATCACCCACGGATTCTCAAAAAATCTGCCGAGGCCGAAATAGATTAGGGCGATCAAGGGAAGCTCCACGACACCGTGCCCCAACCCAATCCACAGGCCGGCGTTCTTATCCTTGCAGCCCTTCGCAATGGTTGCTGCCAGGACCGGACCCGGCATCATCACGCCTGAAAGCGATATGACAATCACAGAACCGAGAAATAACAGAACACTGGAATCCGGAATGTCCATTCATTTTCCTCCGGACCGTATTTCACGGGTCCCTTATCACGACCTTGCCATCGGCTATTTCGACGCTAACGAGGCACTTAATTTTTATGCCGAACTCCTCTTCGATTGCCTTTCGGCTTTGGCCCTTGTCGATGGCTATGACCACGTCCACCACCTCCACTCCCATGCTGTCCAGCGCCTTCAGAATCCCCCGGAGAGTGCCGCCTTTGCTCAGGATGTCGTCAACGAATACTATTCGGTCTCCTCTATCGAGGCCGTTTATGTACATCTTTCCGGAGGAGTAGCCGGTCTTCTGCTCGAATTCAACTTCTCCCTCGAGGCTGTATTTTTTTCTTCGGATTATCGTGAATGGAATTCCCGTCTTCAAGGAAAGGGCGGTGGCCAGGTGTATGCCCATGGCTTCCGGCGTGACGATTTTATCGCAGTCCAGATTCGCAATCGAGGCCATACTGTCGGTTATGTCTTGTAGAAGCTCCGGGCTCACCGTGGGTATGCCATCGCTAATGGGGTAAACAAAATAGTCATAGTCGCCGAATTTGACCACCGGGGCGTTTCTCAGCGTCTGCTTCAACACCTCAAGCATCCTAATCACCTGGCTCAGTAGATTATGAGGCTGTCCACCATCCCCTCCGGGAGCTTGTCACGACCTCCGAGAAAACCCAGCTCGATGAAGAAAGCACAGGTGACCACTTCTGCACCTGCATGTTCGATTAATTTGATGGTGGCCGCCGCAGTGCCTCCGGTAGCCAAAAGGTCGTCCACAATCAGAACGCGTTGGCCCGGCTCCAATGCGTCCTTGTGAATCTCCAGCGTTGCTTCACCGTATTCCAACGTATAATTGACCTTCACGGTCTCAGGGGGCAATTTTCCCGCCTTACGCACAAGCACGAAAGGGACTTCCATTTTGAGGGCTAACGGGGCTCCAAAGATGAATCCGCGGCTCTCCATTCCTACTATTGCATCAATCTTGTAATCCTGATACCGTTCGACCATCGTGTCTATGACTTCATTGAAGGCCTCCGGGTCCTCTAACACTGGACAAATGTCCTTGAAGACTATCCCCTTGACTGGAAAGTCGGGAATATCGCGAATCAGGGCTCTGATTTTATCCATCGGGGAGGTTATGGCACTTCAGGTATTTATGAAAATCGATTCGGCCATCTATCATACGAAAGCATTTAATTCTCGTTTCTTTTGGGGTGATTCAATGACAGTGGAAGAGAAACTTGCCGTTTTGACAAAGAGCATAGACGAGGTTGTCACCCTGGATGAGGCCGAGGAACTGCTGGCTGCCGGCGGGAGACCAAAGGCGTATTGGGGAGTGGAACCGTCAGGGCTGTTTCACATAGGCCAGGCTTTGGTGGGTGCCAGAAAGGTGAAGGAGTTGACCTCGCTCGGCTTCGATGTGACGATACTCTTGGCCGACTGGCACGCCTTTATCAACGACAAGTTAGGGGGGAGCATGGAGAACATCCGAGCATGTGGCAGATTTCTGGAAGACGGCCTCAAGGCATTGGGCGTGGAATCGGCGAACGTACGATTCGTCGTCGGCTCCGAAATTCTTGATAACAAGGAATATTGGGAGAAGGTCCTCCGCGTCTCCAAGGCGTCCACTGTGGCCCGAATAAAAAGGGCCATGACCATAATGGGCCGGACCGAGGAAGATGCTGATGCCGACGCCTCTACACTGATTTACCCTGCGATGCAGGTGGCCGACATATTCCATCTCGACCTGGATCTGGCCATTGGAGGAATGGACCAGAGGCACGCACATATGCTGGCAAGGGACGTTGCACCGAAGCTTGGCGCAAAGAAGCCGGTTGCCCTGCACTGGCCTTTGTTGATGGGCTTGCAAGGCGGAGGTCGCATGGACGCGACCGAGTCGAAGATGAGCAAGTCCGACCCGGATACGTGCATATTCATTCACGACGAACCGGATGTGATATCTGCCAAGCTGAAGAAGGCATTCTGCCCTGCCGGGGAAGCGGAGGGAAACCCTGTACTGGAGCATGCCGGATTGGTGGTATTCCCAGAAATAGGAACGATGGACATACAGCGGTCTGAAAAGTTCGGCGGGGACATTAGATTTGATTCATACGAGGAATTGACATCGGCATTCTCTAAGGAGGAGGTGCATCCGATGGACCTGAAGAACTCGGTTGCCAAGCACATATCGGAAATACTGGCACCTGTTCGAAAATATCTCGAAGAACACCCTGAGAATTATCAAAAAGTCATGCAGATTATAGGAGGAAATTAGATGGGAAAAGGTATGAGTGCAAATGAGAAGGCGGGAATTTTGGGAATAGCCGGTGGAATACTGATGTTGATCGCTGGTTTGACCGGAGCGGTCGCCTGGCGCACCATAGGCGAAATGACTGTGGAATTCACGCAGATTGAGGCGCTTGGCTCGGTATTCCAGATACTTGTTATTCTTGGCTCTCTGGGCGGTTTTCTTGTGATGTTAGGCGGTCTTCTCTTTCTCTTGAAGCTGAAAATCATCACTAAAGAAACAAGGGTTAAAGTCGGTAAGATCCTGATAGCCATCGGCGCCGGTTTCGGACTGTTGAGCCTGATAATCTTCATCGTCCTGGCCCTATTTGGGGAAAACCCTTTGAGCAGTTTCTTTGGGGCACTGGGAATCGGATTCGCAGGCCTGATTCTGTCGATAGCGGCGAGGGCCACAGCCCAATAGTAAGCTTTTAGTAGCCCAAAGCACTATATTGCATTGCCAGGAGAAGGTGAGCGGCCAACGGTGGCCGAGGTTCAAAACCGAGGCAACTGAGGAAAGTCCCCCCTCCCGTATCCCGATTTAGGGTACGAGCGTGGTGGACCGGTGCAAGCCGGTATGCTGAGAGGCATGGCAAGGGCGCAGAAACGACACAGTCAGGCAGGAGCGATGATGGGGTTGCCCCTGAGCACCGAGGGTCTGGATTTGATGAGACGGCGACACCTCACCGGAGCAAGTCCAAATTTGGTAGGACGCAAAGTCGAATGCCGCTTAGAAACAGAAGGGGGCTTACTACCTTGACCTGGCACCTTCCTTTTAATTATTTACTAGTTGAAGGTGCCACAAGATGAATCGCAGTATCAAACAATATTTTGAATCCGATTCATCGCAGTCCACAATGACGAGCAAAACTTTCAGAACGTAACAGAGTCATTGTGGTATTACTCATACATTGAAGGTAGTAAGGTGCCTAACTGTTTCGTTCCTGCGCTAACCACCCTTTACCTACTCGAAGCGCTGGAGATAATCTTATTTAATTTCAGGTGGAGGTGGCTGCTTATATTGCTCAGGCTCTAGTGGTTGAACTTTCCCTTTCTTCTTTTTCATCGCAAAGGCTCCACCAATTGCAGTGATAATGACCGCAACTATGATCACAATTATGATTATCATTGTCATGTCGCTCGCGGGTCCTTTTACGGTTATCGGAATCGAGATAGAACCTTCCAAAACCCCTAGGTCTTCATCGAGGTATGTTAATACGCCGGATATGTCCACGGACACGGAGACATTATATTTCAAATCCAAATCAACATTTATCACATCACCGTCGACCGCTGTTGCGGCGTCGACTGTTATTGTTTTGGCCACACCGTAGGATGTCCAGCTAAGATCTGTCTCGCTCAGGGTTCCCGGTCCAGTTACCGACAGTTCACCAGAAAGACTGGTGACAAAATGTGCATTGTAGACACCGTAGCCGCCAGTCAGGACTTCTGTCACATTACCCAGCGGGGTGCTGCTGTCGTGGCCATACGTGGCAGTACCTACAAGACTGGTTATTGTGAAATCCAGATCCGCATCTCCTGAGGTCAGAGTAATTATTATATCCCGGGTCTCGCCGGGCGCGACCGTAGGCTTTTCTGGATACTCGATTATAACCTCGAAGGTACCGGATACCGATGCATTTGTCGAAGTAAAAGTCACGGTTTGTGAGTTGGTATCCTCCTGAGCTTCTACCAATGGTATTGCATTGACAGACAGCAGTGTGAATGCTAGCAATACAGATATAACTAAAATATTAAATTTCTTCTTCCACATTCTTACACCTCTCTCTTACTATACGAAACAGGCACACAACCTCAAGTACTTTTCGCTCCTCGCAAGTGAATGCGTCACCGCCCTTAAGAACCTTCCGTTTGAGGTAGTATGGGTTTTACTCCTTCATGATTTTATATATGATATAATTATGTG
Organism: Methanobacteriota archaeon; assembly: GCA_030670795.1. Lineage (GTDB taxonomy): Archaea > Thermoplasmatota > Thermoplasmata > SG8-5 > SG8-5 > SG8-5. The sequence goes on from DAOVAY010000023.1 coordinate 15,949, forward strand.
GTGCCTATCAAGGGTTCTGCATCTACCAATCCACAACCCAAACCGTATCCGCGGGCACGTGCACCCAGTACCCTTCGCCGGGCTTCATCATGTATGTGTCCGCAAGCTGGTCAATTCTGTAGGGTGCCGTAGCGTTGAACCCCTCAACTGGCAGGTCATATCCAGTACCTGCCAAAGCGTCAATAATGCTTTTTTCTACGAAGGAGGGGTAACCGACGAGGTTCCAGCCTGCTTTGAGGGGGATGTTTGTTAAGCCAGGGACAGTGCCGTTGACACTCAAATTACATGCTTCAGTAGTACGAATCCAGAATGCTATGGTGTGATTTATGGCCTGGAAATCGTTTAGCGGAGGGGGTTTGAAGGTCGCATACGTCTTCCAGTGGTCCATTGCATCGGTTGCATCATAATATTGCACAACGTCCCATTTGCCATCAATGGAAGAGAGAACGCTCTGGATTGTGGTGTTGGCTTGAACCAGCGGTACAGAAATCAAATTCCAGCCCAGCTGGAGCGGAATGCTAAATGGGGTGGTGAAGCAGAAGGTATAATTGGCGGACATTTCGTTCGCAGAAAGGTCCATTGACGAGTTAGCAATTGTAACGGTATACAGAGTATTGGAATCCAGGGGTGTAAGTGGTGTGAATATGACCTTGTCGCCATAGTCGTTCCAGGCCACAGTGCAATCGGTTTTATTCAATACGACAGTTCCGTCAGTAAAGGTGAAGGCATCCTCGACAGATATGTTATCCATGGGTTCTGAGAAATTTATTTGGATTGATGTGGAAATGTCTACGTTGGCTTCATTATCGAATGGAACGGTTCCTATCACAGTCGGGGGCCAATTATCCGCTTCCGCAGAGGAAACATGATAAACGTTCTGATTAGCCGCTCCCCCTCCTGCTATCCAGACAATGGATGCCTGGGCATAACTATCCACGGATATTGAAGAATCTCTAAAGTAGGAGGAATTTACATTAGTAAGGTTATTGAAGGTAGCACCATAATCGTATGAAACATCCGCCTTCAATCCGGAGTCACGCCAAGTCACCCAGATGGCAGATCCGGTTGATGAGGCGGCGATCCTGGCTAATTGTCCATCAGCTGCCACAACTAAATTGTTCGCAAATCCATCGGTAGAATTTGCATAGTGAATCTCAATATTGACGCCCGCTTCCTGTTGCCAGACGATGTGAACTTTGCCATTTGTCTCAACAGCTATGTCGGGTACGTTCTCGGTTATTCCCGGTACTTCTGAAATAGCTATATTCGTTGAAAACGCGATTCCATCCGAGGAATTCGTATAATAAATGTCTTCACCCCCATTTCTCAAATCGTACCAGACGGCTGAAATATTGGAGTTGGAATCCATATCTACTTTGGGGCGAAATCGTTTGTTGGCGCAGCTGTCTGAAACTATAATTTGAGGGGAAAAGCTTTGACCCGTATCTGTTGATCGTGTGAAGAAAATCTGACTCTCACCCATCTGGTATTGGCCAGAATTTCCCCCTCCCGTGGCTATGAAGTTGCCATTGGAGGACCATTCAATCGAATAAACACTGTTGAAGTGCATCGAAAGGTTAAGACGTTCTGTTCTACTGGTCTGGTTCCAGACCTTTGCCTTTGGGTCCGAGGCTCCGGAGGCAATCTCGCCTCTTGCCTCGCTCCAAGATACGGAATTCACCCGGCCAACGTGTGATTCTTTCAACCAATACCGTACCGCTGGATCGGAAAGATTGAAAACTACAACCGAACCATTCACTAAGCCAGCGGCAATCTGGGCATCGTCAGGAGACCAGGAAATTGAGTGTACTTGTGAATTAAGGTTAACGTCTCTGAGTTTCGCTCCTGAGGTTGCATTCCATACTTTTACGGTATTGTCCTTTGAACAAGAAGCTAGGAAAGTACCGTTATGAGAAAATGCCGCATCCATCACCGAATTAGTATGACCTATGTCGTTGTCGTTAACCGTCCAATTGGAATAATCCGTGAGATTCCAGACTGTGAGATTAAACAATATGTTCGGGAAACCTATAGGCACACCTGAAAACTTACCATTGTATGCAACGGCAATCTGGCTGGCGTCGGGGGAAAATGTTACTGCATTCACGGGATTCTGTAGAAGAATGTTACCTGCCCCTTCGTCGGTCTGATTTAATATTGTTATTATGCTGTAATCTGTGGTATCCCAAATTATAACATCATTGTCCCAAGAACCTGTGGCCAGCATATTACCGTCAGAAGACCAGTTCACCGAGGTAACCATGGCTGAGTGGTCTGTAAGATCTCTTAATAAATTTCCGTTTTGTGGGTTCCATAACTTCACCAGATCGTCCTCAGCACCGGAGGCCAATATTGTGCCGTTTGGTGAATATCTCACGCTTCGGACTGCTCCGGTGTGACCATTTAATTGGCGGATTAGAGCTCCATCTCCGGCATTCCACAACCTTATCGTATTATTTGCAATGGGGTGTTCCCATACTATGACCACATCGTTTCCGTTCACGGCGATGTCTGGATAGGATTGCACCCCCGTCTTGTCTGTATGGACACATATCTCGTTTTCGAAACTGTCTCCACCATCCATTGATCTGGTAAATACTATGTCACCGGAGTCATTACTCTGGTCCCACCAGGCGATAAATACGACCCCCGCATCGTTTATGGCCAATCTTGGAAAAACCTGGTTGCCATTAGTAATGGTGTTCACGCGTTTAGGCGTGGTAAAGGTAGTGCCATTGTTGGTAGAATATGAAAGGAAAATGTCATAGTTTGTTCCCCACCGCTCGCTCCACGCTACATAAATTTTACCCTCGTCTGAGGTAACAACGTTCAAAGAAACTTTCGCAAATATATTATCGCTCACCAAAGTAGGAGTGCTGAGATTTACCGTGGTGAAGGTAGAAGGATAGGCCAAACAAACCTTATCGATTTCATCGCCTTCGGTATTTTCAGATTCACTGATGATATTAAAAGCAGAGCTAGCTAAGATAAAAATACAAAGTAAAATGACACCTGTCCTCCTCATTTTTACTACCTCTAAAGAGTGTATTCTTTTCCTAGTATTTGAAAGTTGTCTTGAAATAATCTTAAAAAAAATATTCTAGACCAACAATGGGATTTCTTTAATATATTAAAAACACTTAAGTAATATTAATTACTATTATGTTAAACCTAATAATAAAAAAGAGGGTGGAATGATGAATTCTACAAAGCGCTCAAGTGTGTCTCAGAAATCAGGCCATAATAGATTGTTAGCAGTGTTTTTCTCGCTAACGATAGTCTTTTCAAGCCTGGTTACTGGAATCGGAATTACCGATGAAGGATTCGATGTAAATCCTCAAATAACAGACTCCCCATCATCGAACATACGTATAATCGTTCCAAATGGGGTAGATGTCTGGAAAGGTGGAGATGTTATTGATATAGAATGGGAGACTCCAGATGATGTAGAGTTCATATCAAACTCTATCAATATATATTATTCAATTGACAATGGCTTAAGCTGGGTTTTAATTGGAGAAAATGAAATCAACGACGGCACTTTTACGTGGACCTTGCCCCATGTAACCACCGAAGAGTGTCTTGTTAAAGTCCTTGCCAGGGATCGTCAAGGCATCGAATATTACGATGTTTGTGATTCCGTGTTCGTTATTGACTCAACCATGCCCTCTATAAAAGTGCTAAGACCGAATGGGAAAGAGGTTTGGAGAGGAGGCACCGTCCAAGATATTAACTGGGCAGCGGATGACAACTATTTAGTCCCTCAAGACACGATCAGCATATTTTATACGATTAACGGAGGTCTTCACTGGACCCTCATTGCGGCCAACGAGCCGAACGACGGAACCTATGCTTGGACGGTTCCTTCAGAAAACAGCAAAACCTGTCAGGTTAAGATAATTACAACGGACGCGGCAGGGAATCAACAGTGGGACAGGAACGACAGATACTTCACGATATCTGACACCTTAGTTCTTGATGGAATAGGTGACATACCATACGTTCTTTCAGAGGATCAAGAAAACTATCCGCTCATGAATCCCGTCGAGGCCGAGTTAGGCCCCGTCGACCACATCGTCGTCACGCCCGACCCCGCGACCCTGGTGGTCGGCGAGCAGCAGCAATTCACGGCCACGGCGTATGATGAGAATAACACCGTTATACCGGGTGCGACTTTCTCCTGGAGTACAAACCTAGGCGTGATAATTTTTACCGGTCTACTTTTCGCACAAACCACGCCAGGCGTCGGATATGTTAATGCGACGTTCGGTTCGGTTACAGGCACAGCAAACGTGACGGTAGTTGTGGGCGGAATTCACCACATCGATGTCACCCCGACGCCAGTTATAGTTGCGGTGGGGAACTCACAAGCGTTTAGCGCTTCTGCATACGACATTTATAATAACCTGGTAACAGGAGTCAATTTCAATTGGAGCACCAACGTGGGCACAGTGGATTCGG
>DAOVAY010000063.1 GCA_030670795.1 Methanobacteriota archaeon
AACGACGCCTATTTTGGTTATCGGTGTGCCTCCTGTGTCCCGATTGAACACACTCTCTGCTTTTTCTGGGTCCACAGTAAAGAGCAATTCGTAGTCTCCTCCGTCATGCAGAGCCTCTTCTTTTTCTCCGGTGATTAATCCTTCGACAATCGGAATGCATTCAAAATCAACATCGAAACCAACCTTGCCCGCTTTTGAGAGATGATATAGAGAAGTGCTCAACCCGTCCGAGATGTCGATGCAAGACGTCACGGCATCGCTTTCTCCCAGCGTCAGGCCTTCTCTTATCCTCGGCTCTATTTTCAGTAAATGTGAGGCGTCCCCGTCTCTCTTCCATTGCGCTGCTCTTCCCAGCTGACCGGTAACTGCCACTAAATCACCGGGTCTGGCACCCCTTCTCCATAAAATCCGTGCTTTCGACACAATGCCGACGGCGGTTCCCGATATCGTAAGGACTTGGCTTTCCTTTGTGTCTCCTCCGAGCACAGGTACCGCATGTCCGGAGCAGCAGTCGCGGATTCCCAGGGATATTTCCTCCAACGTTTCCCAGGATGTCTCCGAAGGAATTCCGAAGGCAAAAAGCACACCCAAAGGTCGCCCGCCCATCGCGGCTATGTCGCTGAGATTTACGGCCGCCACATGCCATCCGATGTCTCTGGGATTTGCATTATCTGGCATATGTGTCTTCTGATTAATGATGTCGGTCGTAATCAACAGATAATCCTTGCCCAAATCAAGCACTGCACAGTCGTCGCCTAGCAGATATTCTCTGTTCGGGTCGAACATCTGAATCAGACTGTCCACTATCTTCTTCTCCCCCATGTCCTTGAGGTCTTTCATGAATGAAGATAAAGCATTCTGGCTATAAGGATTTTATGGCAATCAAACGTTTTTGATATCTGGGTATTTGGTTATATAACATCTATGAGATTCTTAATTTGATTATGGTATCCAGATCAAAATGACCTCATCCGCAATAATATTACGAAGCCAATATCCATGACCAGGTTCAAAGAATTCTATGGAGGTAATGGCTTCTCTAATCCCATAAGGAGCACTTGAATCGTAGACGCAAACTATATCACAGTTGGAACCGATTAACAAGTCATCCATTAACATAGAACCTCCTGGGGAAGGCCAGCCAATAAGGTTCCAACCAATATACGTAGGTATGCCTACCCACTCACCACTGGTGGCAATAGGGCCTGCAATTGACAAGTTTCCGTCACCGAAATCGGTTATGTGTATCCAGAAGCCCATAGTGTTGTTCACGTAGTTGAAAGTGTTCAATGACGGGGGTTTGAAGGTCGACGTGGTCTTCCACTCGGTGCGTGGTGCGCTTAGAGGGTCATACCATTGCACTATGTCCCATTGTACGTATCCGATCCCACTACCTATCTCGTCAACCTGATCCACTATGATGGTGAATGGATGACCTTCAACCTTGTTGGGAAATGATATCAGTATCCAACCACCGGAGAGCATAGATTCTGTGATGTCGATGTTAAAGTACTCTGAAATGTTCACGTACATAGTGTCGGTATCGGTCCAAGGTCCTGGTGCGGGAGCCGCATCACTGACGGTCAGTGTCACAAGGAACGAGCCAGGAATGTCGAACTGGTGTATCGGGTTTGGATCATAGAGCGTTTGTGGTCCTGTACCATCATCAAATGTCCATGTCCAGTTTGCAATTCCATTAATGATGGGTTCACCCAGGTGCCCTGGGTCGTAAGAGCCACTTCCGTCAAAGAATACCATATCGCTTGGCAGCACCTCTTGGTCCTGTCCTGCGTCCGCTACAGGAGGGTCACCGTCGGTGACGCTGACAATCATGGTGTCCTGGTCTTCCTGGCCCATTGTATCACGCACTGTCAGAGTCACAATGTACACGCTTTCATTGTCAAATGTATATGTCGGTGCGACGCCTGTAAGTGTCTTTGGTACTCCGTCGGTGAAGTTCCACCAGTAGTTAGTTATGCCGTCGTCGTCGGTAGAAGCGCTTCCGTCGAAGAGCAATAGCGTGTGTTGTGGAACTGTCTGGTCTGGACCGGCATCCGCTGTGGGTGGTCCTGGCACTGCGTATAAAGACAGTGAGAAGTCATCGTAGAAGAAATCGCCATATGTGTCTGTGGCTCCTCCGTCACATACGAGGAAATCAAGGTATCCTGCCGCACCGATCATTCCATACGGTCCCTGTTGGGGTCCGCCGTCCCAGGTATAAAAGAAAGTACCTGTACTTCCAGAGTGCGAAGTATTCAAACAGTCGTAGTCAATGCCGATTTGATGCCATTCATTTGCATTGTAAGTTGGTCCATTGATGATCCAGTTTCCTGTGCCATCGTAGTCCACGAAATGCGTTTCACCAGGTATCCCTTCCAAGGTTGCCAGGTTCACACCCATTGAGAAAACGGTCATGGTTGCGCCACCGTTCATGTCGGCCAAGGTCCATGTCTGTCCGCCCCAGTTCTCTGTAGAGTAGAACCAAAACGAGAAGTTGCCTATGGCCCCAATGCCTGCGCCAAGTTGGTCAGCGCCTATGAACCCGGAGCCTCCAGAGTTATACTCCTGGAACCGTAGTGAATTGGGTGCGGAGTGAGAAACAAGGTTGCTCACACGTATATTAGTGCCAGCGCCTGTGCAGGTCACATTCACATCGTCGATATAGTGTTCAGATTCTGTACCACTAGTCCCGGCATATCTGACTCCTGTGAGAGTTCCGGATTCTCTGGCAAACGCGCCAGAGGCAACAGGAACAGTATCGATGAGAAGGTCGTACATCTTGAACACGGTGTTGAAATTGATTGTGAATTGATACCACGTGTCGGCTGCGAATGCTTGTGCAACCTGCCAAACACCACCATCATTATACTCGAAGTTACCCACGTTAGCTCGAATTTCTATGACGGGTGAACCGGATTGGTCAAGAATGGCTGCGATTGCACCGTTGGTGTCTGCTATTACAGAGTCTGTTCTAAACCAGTAGTCCCAGGTACCTGTTCCCGCCATTGGTGGGTCGAAGTCAGCGACCATTCTCACCATCTCGGGAGCGGTCTCGTTGTTCTGGTCAAGGAATACGGATTGAGCTCCGCTGTGTGCCTCAGTGTTTACCACTTGACATACGTCTGTCAGACCGGTCCCTGGCCACATGTGGCAGAAGTTGTCTACAAAGCAATCAGTGGTGCCATCGCCAAACCAGACTATGCCGTCAGTGTCTGTTCCGGCTGCATTTACGAATGCAGAGCCAGATGCGTGCTGAACACCATCAAACCATACGGAGTAAGTATGTGTTGGGTCGTCATACTGAATAAAAAGCTCGTGCCATGTGTTCAATGCCCACGTTAATCCGGGTATCGGTGTGTAAATCCCGCCAGGCCAGTGGTATATGTTGTTGTCGTTTTGGAATGCCACTTCTGCGGTGACGGCCATAAGTCCCATGTCGATTATGCCCAGGTCAAACCTGGCCACAGCGGTCATGTATACCCATCCACCGCAGTATCCCTGGTCGGTTGTTGGTCCTCCGATACCGGCAGGGCCCCAGTAAGAGCCTGCTCCGGCATCAACGAAGTATGCAGCCAAGGTGCCAGTATCAACACCTGGAAGAACTGTTCCACCAGGAGCACCAGCTGGTGGTGCTTCAGCCGTCAGTGAGGCTGCAGGGTCAAACATACCGAAGTATCCTAAGGATCCAGAAATCTGACCGCCTGTCAGGTCCTGGCCGAGGGTGAATCCCTCGAAGTCCTCCAACCAGTAGTATGCTCTCCCACTACCATCAACGGTTGTCCATGGCGGGTCATCCGGTTTCTCGCCCACAATGTCGTTCTCGAAATCGTCAGGACCAAATGTCGAGAGTTGCCCAGCTGGCTCGTTGACATGCTGCCACGGAGGGTCAGAAGGCAATTGTCCAACGGTGTCGGAATCAAAGTCATAAGTCCAGGTACTCTTTATTTCGTTTCCAGGTGGCTGGCTCAGGGGTAAAATGCCTGAATTATCTCCACTAATGATTTTCTTATTGAGTAAGTTCTCATTCACCGGTTGTCTTGCATCTAGTTCCTTAAAAGTTACTTCAGTAATATCAGAGGTTACGGGTTTGAGTTCTGCGGTTAAATTCTCCGGTCCCATAGCCAGGCCAGAGAGACCCCCGAATGCGGATAGAACCATAACTATCATGAGAACAATTGTCAACACCTTTGCATTGTTGCCTTTGCCCAACTAGACTCCTCCATTAATACTAATAGCAATTTAGAATATTTATAACTTTTGAATTGAAATTAACAAAATATTAATCTATTGGATTTGCATAATGAATGCCAGAGGTTACTCCCCTTTGATTTTCGAGAACGGCGAGTTCGAGATTGTTACAGAGTAAATAAATAATGCGGGTGCCGGGATGTTGAAAATGATATATCGGCGACGATTATCTCATTTTTAACGCCAGCCTTGTTTGTTATGTGCATTGATTATCAAAAACAAGGCGTATCCGAAAATATAGGAGCATCATTTTCTGAGAACAGAATCGATTTGACGTAAAGAAATGATGCGGGTGCCGGGATTCAAAGTCTTATTGCTTCGCATTAAGGCAAGCTCACAAAAATTCTATTTTTGTTCGTGAACCTTCGGTTCAAATCCCTTGAGAATAAACACATGCGGGTGCCGGGATTTGAACCCGAGTTACAAGCTTGGCAAGCTTGAGTGATACCAGGCTACACCACACCCGCATATCTGAGCCTTAAGTGGATGAGTAAAACCTATTAAATTCTTTGCGCCCGTCTTCGTCGTTTCCGTCTCTTTTTAAAATTGATGGACGCCAGTATTATACCCGCAAGCACGAACGGGCCGCCCATGAGGACGCTGGCCGATATGGGCTCGTTGAGTAACAGAATGGCTAGAATGGAAGAGCCAATCGGTTCTCCCAGGAGACTTACTGATACCACTGTGGCGGTAACGTGTTTCAGCGACCAGTTGTAAAGTGTGTGACCCAATATTCCTGGGCCCAGTGCCATCAGGAAGAACAGGATATATTCCTTATCTGAGAAGGGGAGGAGTTGTGTGGACGTCACCAGGCAGCCGATGAACAGGAAAATCGTGCAGAAGAGGTAGACTACGAAAGCGTAGGTGATGACGGGTATTCCCTTTCGCATTTTCCTGCCCCCCAAAATGTATATGCCGGCACACATGCCCGCGACAAGGGCGAGTATGTCTCCGAGGGCGTTGGTTCCGGTCAGGGAGCCGCCTTCGAAGTCCCCGTAGGTCAACACGAATATGCCGCCGATTGCGACGAATATGCCCACGAAGTTCAGGCCGGTCAGACGGTCTTTCATGTAGAAGTGAGATATGCTGGCGACGAGGAGTGGGTGTGCCGTGACCAGAATTACGGAACTCGCCACCGTGGTCAACTCCAGCGAAGTAATCCACAATGAAAAATGGACAGACAGAACCAATCCGATGAGAAGCAATATTCCTATCTTTTTTCTGCCCAAGCCAGTAAGCTCCGAGCGCTGGCCAAGAAAGACGAAAGGAAAGAGCAAAAGAGTGGTGAATGCGACTCTGTAAAAGGCGATGGCCAGTGGTTCAGCATCGCTCCACCTGATCAAAATCGAAGAGAATGAAACCGCGATAACGGCCACTACCACTGCGCTGTCGGCTCGTCTCATCAACAGTAAAAAGACGCAGTGCGTTAATTACCTTTCCTTAAAGGTATTGCGGCTCAACATTAAAGGCTAGGCTCTGTGGGGCCCGATAATTCACACTATAAATAATTCCTCATCTTGCCTTACTACTATTACGGTTTCGCCAATGTCTTTCAAGCCAGCGGGTCGAGAGAGCGTCACGGTTTTCATATTTCTCGGGTCAAGTACCTGTACAGTGTCTTCTGCTTTACTCACGACCACCGCCTCCTCAAGATTCTCCTTCGGGGCAATCGATTTCAAGTTCCCCGAGCCAACCTGGATTCTCGTTTTTTTCCCGCTCAGCAGGTGTCTCAAATTCATGTATTTCCTGCCCACGGATTCGACCGCATGCAACTCATTTTCAAAGACCACAACATCCCCGGCTCTGTGGCTCGGCAGACGGATGAGAATCGTCCACCTGTATAGCTCCTTACCATCCTTCATGCCTACGAGACTGCGGCTCTCCGTGATGCTGGCGCCCTTGGAATCCCTGATTTTCCTGGTTACGGACCGAGCCACGCCCATCGAGCCTAGGTAATAATCTATGCCGCCGGTGACCTCCTCTGTTTTGGCAAGAAATCCCATTTTATCGGCTTTTCCGAGTTCGGAAATTGCCTTGAGAATGCCGGCATCCGCTTCTGCCAGGTCCCTGTCCGAGCCTTGGGAACCCAAATCCCCTCTTCTCAACTGGATTATTGCCTCGTAATAGTCGCCCCTCATTCTGGAGCAGACATCGCACATCTGCATTCCTATTTTCACAGACACCTTGAACGGCAGAGACAGCTCTTCGCCGCCGATGCTGGCCACCGCATTGCATTCAAGCATGTGCTCGCCCTTTTCGGGTTCGAAATCGGGAATCTCCCATTTCAGCCCTGTAACCTCCGTATGTGTTTTGGTCTCCTTGCCCAGCGATTCGCCCGCTTCCTCCATTGGAGATGTCTCGAGCCATCTCGAACCTTTCAACACCTTGTCGCAGGCACGACAGACCACGACTGAAACATGAGCAGGAGGTTTTATCAGGTCCTTCGAGAGAAGGCAATCTTTACACAAATGGCCGTACAGTTTCTCCTCTGCCCCGCACTCTACACAGAATTCCATTGAATGACCTCACATGTAAAAGAGGAGCGCATGCGGCACCCCTGCCACTTCCTTTACACTTTCGGGATCTACTTCATTACGTTTCACCGCGATCGCCACGACCTTCTGACCTACCAAGTTCGCTGAGGTTGCCTGTGCCAGCATATTGCAGAACTCCTCCTCAGTCACCTCTGCCCCGTCGTAGAACTTGCCCTGCAGGTTCAAGAAAATCCCCGATTCATCTTCGATTGTCTTGCCAAAGAGCTCGCAATCACAGGCTGCCAGGAGGATTTCACCCCCGATGGTATGGAACTTGGCACGTATCATTTTATCACAGCTCATGGGTCAACTTGAAGACGGTTTCTCCGTCCCGTCTTCCGGATTGCTGGTATATGTCACCGTCCTTTCTCATTCTCTCCCAGATTGTTCTGACTTTATCCTCTGGAATCTTATTTGCCTCTGCCTCTGCAATCACGTCTAAGAGCGTGAAGCCAGAGCTGTCTTCCTTGACGAGGTCCTTCATTATGTCTCTCACGGTCAGTATTCTTTCCATTTGACTGTGCGGGACCCCCGTGTACAGAGAATCAGTATCCCAGCTGAGCTCATCCTCACCATGGCCAATCACGCGCCTCAGGGATTCCTTCACAATCTTTATCGAGCGGTCTGCGTCCTCGCGTGTCACCACGTCGCTCATCCTTGCCCTTGCACTGGCCTCCGCTACCCTCACGAATGCCTCAAGCTGCCTGGCAGTAATGGGAACCCTTCTGCTGACTTCTTCGCTTTCTCCTATCTTTCTGACCTCCATGTAATAGGATTTCAGGGCTTCCGTCGCCTCATCCGTCATAATCGGATAAAGCCTCTTGGCCACGAAGACATATTTCCTTAGCAAATCAGGGTTTATTGGCGGTTTATAAGCCGTGCCCATGGATTCGTATTTCTCAATGTCAATGCCTGCGCTTCCCTCCTCTTCCATGGCACTCAGTCTTGCCCTTATCTCTCCAACAAGATGGGCCTTCAATATGTGGTCGGCAATAAGAGAGTCCTCTCTTTCATCCGGCTTATCTATTAAAGGGTAAATCAAGTCGAACCGGGACATCAATGTCAATGGAAGGTCAATCTGCTCTGCAAGTAACACCTGTTCGCTGAACCGCCCCCACTTCGGATTGGCCGCGCCCAGTATCGCACACCTGGAGCTCAATGTTGCTGTAATTCCCGCCTTTGCCACGGATATGGTCTGCTGCTCCATTGCCTCGTGCATTGCGCTCCTGTCTTGAGCATTCATCTTGTCCAGCTCATCGATGCAAACCAATCCCATATCTGCTAGAACCAGTGCCCCGGCCTCAAGCGTCCAACGTCCCTCACTCCACTCATCCTTTACAGCGGCTGCGGTCAGACCCGCAGCAGTGGATGACTTGCCTGAAGCATAAATCCCCCTCGGGGTTATGTCGGCCATGTATCTCAACAACTGTGATTTAGCTGTGCCGGGGTCGCCGATGAGGAGTATGTGAATGTCGCCCTTGATTCGTGTGCCATCCGGCATGTTCTTGGGAATCCCGCCGAACAATTGAAGGGCCAGAGCTTCCTTTTCGTATGGCAAGCCGAATATCGTCGGAGAGATGGATTCTGTTATTTTCTTGATAATCTCGGGGTCTTCAGCCAGCTCGTTTATCTGGGCCATCTCCTCATCAGATACCTCGATGTCATAGGCGTCGGCCTCTATGAATTCTATGCTGTTCCCCTGTAAGAATATGTCGAATGTGGTAAGACCCTGGGTGCCGGCTCTTCTCGGGCGGCTGTCAAGAATTCCATTGATGATAACTCTCGCTCCAGGGAAAATTTTTCCTGCGATATCGTCTTCCAAATAGGCGGTTAACGATTGTGGTTGCGCGCCTGCCCTCAAAGCCTCCGGCTGTTCCTGAATTTCGATTTTCTCTGTGTCGATGAAGGTTGATTGTTCTTTCTGGAGTTTGAACTTGGTTGAGCCTGCCGCCCTGCCGCAACCGCCTTCCTCCGGGCACTGGAGAGGCTCCCTTAGTAATGCATCCTCCTGGAGAATGGTGAGGATATAGCCACATCTCATGCATTTGAAAGCAGCATGCGATACCCTCGGCCTAACCTCGTTGGCCTTTCTGACCAAACCCTCCACGGAAATGAACTTGCTCATGTCCTTGCTTCGTATGTCCCTGATTTCGATTCTGATGTTCACGGGGAGTGCGATGATCCTCAGATGAATCACTGCACCTTCCTCTATCGTCTGGGCCATCTGGGCAATCGATGCAATTGCCTTTTCTCCGGCTTGCGTAACCAGGTTTGGATTCTGTAAAAGTGCGTCTGCAAAATCCACATCAAAGTGCTCGATGTCCTCGTACTTGACCAAGAGGCTGCGCTCTTCAGGGTAAATGCTTGCGATTTCTCTGATCTTATCGTCGTACCCGTATTGGCCTAGGAATTCCTCCCATTTCTCCTGCAAAGGCTCGCTTGATGGCTCAGCCACGGAATGCTCCCCCTCAGTGAGGTCGAATAATTTCATCCGTGTAATCGTTTCATGTATTAAATGGGTTTCGTGAGGGTTAGCGAAAGTATTAATGATGATTCCTCAATCAATACCTGGTGATGAACTGAATGAACTAGAGAATGAACTCCTGAAAGCAAGAAAAGATGGCACGATAATGTGCGCCCAAGCTCTGGGAATTGCTAATAAACTTGGGATTTCCACCAAAGAAGTGGGTGCGACTATTGATGCGCTCGGGGTAAGAATCGTATCCTGTCAATTGGGATGTTTCCCATGATAATCGTATCCCTTATCGGCCTAAAAAAGAGCGGAAAAACAACCTGCGTCGAAGCCCTTGTAAAGGAGTTCAAGAAACGGGG
>DAOVAY010000069.1 GCA_030670795.1 Methanobacteriota archaeon
CGGATGAAAACGATATTCTTGAAGGAAGGGTTCATGTCTTCGACCGCATCACACCAACACCATCAATAAATCCCAATCCTCAACCAGGATATCACAATCAGGAACTCTACAAAGGCTCTTCACCACTTTCCAACGATACCGACAATGACGGCTTGCTTGATAATGAAGAGATTACCCCCACTGCCGATTCCGATGGAGACGGACTTCAAAACAATGCCGACCCTGATTCAGATAATGACGGTCTTAATGACGGTGAAGAGATCGGCTGGAATACAGATACTGACAGCGATGGTCTTGAAAATATGGTCGACCCTGACTCTGACGGTGACGGTGTCAAAGACGGCGATGAAATACTCTGGTACAAGGACAATGACGGCGACGGTTTGGAAGGAATGGTCGATGTGGACTCTGACGGCGACGGCCTCTGGGACGGATTCTATGACGCGAACAGTAATGGTGTGAGAGACGATGATGAACTGGGCGAGGAGCTGAACTGCAACGGCAGGGTCGAGGCAGGGGAGACGAACCCCATCGACGCTGATACGGACAATGATGGTGTGAACGATCTGGTGGAACAAACCGTCATCGCGCCGCCGTTCACGGACACAGATGGGGACGGATTGTGCAACGCGCTCGACAGCGATAGTGACGGCGATGGCGTTGTTGACGGGAACGAAGTGAGGGTTGTGTTTAGAACTAATGCTACCAATGGTGTGTATGAAGAATATGTCTGGGTGGCAGCTGCCATAGAATCTGTAGCTTGGAACCCCACAGATACAACATATAATTTCAATCCACCTGAACTGGAAATGTTTGTTCGGGCATCTGAAGAAGATCCACAAGGTTCCCCACTTGGGATTACACACCAAGGGGATACTATCTACTACGATTCCCTGAATCTCTACCTCTATGTAGGCAATAACAAATTTGTTCCTGTAATAAATGATGACATAGTGACCAGCATAAGGCCGGTTCTTTCCTTCGCGAAGAATCTGCAAGAAGTCGTGATTCTTTTTGACACGAACGCTGACGGCATACCTAATATCATCCAGGATGATTCGGATGGCGACGGTATTGTTGACGGCCTTGAGGATTTAAATGGTGACGGAATCTTTGACAAGGATGAGACACACCCGTACTCGGTTGATACTGACGGCGACGGCCTAAATGACGGAGTAGAGGATGTAAATCTCAATGGTATGGTTGATTCAGATGAAACAAATCCCATTGACGCGGATACAGACGATGACGGCCTCCTCGATGGGCCCAGTTTGACAATCGGTGGGACACAATACATCGGAGAAGTATCTCTCGGCCTGGATCCGCTCGATTTCGATTTCGACGATGACGGGCTTTCCGACGGATTGGAGTCAGGTCTCGTTTCAGTCCACCCAGATACAGACACTTACCTATTCTCCGCCGATGGTGATGAACTAACAACTACCGATCCGACAAATTCCGATTCAGATGGCGATGGACTTTATGATGGATTCAGAGATATGAATGGAAATGGCATATGGGACGCCTGGGAACCGGGTGAGGATACGAACCTGAATGGGGCGGTTGATGCAGGTGAAAGCGATCCAAACAACAATAATACAGATGGAGACGATTCCTGGCTTGGAGATGGATACGAATGGGTTGTTGGGACAAATATCATATCTGCAGATAGCGACAAAGATGAGGACGCTCTTCCTGATTGGCTGGAATTTCTTATACTAACCGATTTGACCAATCCTGACACAGACGGAGATGGATTGAGTGACAAATATGAGTACGATACTTCCGGTTTGGACCCATTGGACGTAGATTCAGATGATGATGGGCTGTGGGATGGTGCCAGTGTTAATCTTAATGGAGTTATATACTACGGAGAAGCAGATTATGGAACTACCTCGTGGGATTCTGATTCAGATAATGATGGCATTCTCGATGGCACAGAGGTCGGTCTGAGTTTAGATATGATTTACACAGGAGTTAACGAAATCACAATTTTAGATGGTGAATCACTCAACCTCCTAGATATCACCACCACGATTGAGTCAACAAACGCGGCCATATTCCAAGAGGATTTGGATAAAGGCGCTGTAACCGATCCAACGCAGTCGGACACTGATGGTGACGGATTGGCAGATGGTTGGGATGAAGATCGTAATCTGGATGGAAAGAGAGATATAAACGAAACCTCTCCCATCCATTCAGACACAGACAACGACGGTCTTACTGATTTTATCGAAAGCGATCAAAATACCAAATGGCTGAGCTTCCAAAACCCCGTGAGCTCAGTTAGTGAGAATTTCCAGTTTCCTGTAGGAGAACGTCGGTATCAGTTGTTTGTATACTCGATAGGAGACGATACGGCAAGCGTTTCAGCAGGCCCGGATACGAAAACGATCGAGCTACGTGCAAACGAATGGACCAATATCACATTTATATCTGAAGAGGCCGGCCAGACACTGGTGTCTGTAACATCCGGATATAATTATATCAAACATCTGTTTGTGAGCGAGCATGCTTCCTCAATCGGTGTCTATGACTATGATATCACTTTGCACTTCTTGGGTGAACAGACCATCAGCACCCCAATAAACATACCCGTGGGATTCTATGCCCTCCGGGCCACGATGAAAATTTCAGGTCAAGAATCCTCAAACTCATATCCGTCGGACGTCACGGTGAACGTTGGCCCTGATGTAGACCTAGAATTAATATCAAGAGGTAATCTTGTCTATGAATATGAAGTTGAAAACTTCGCTGACGAGTTGAACAGGTATGTGATTGACGAAGGGTCATATCAGGTTCCGATCAGTGTGAAGTCCGCAACTACTGGTGTGGTTATTCTAAGAGATATAGAAATTCAATTTATTCCTTCGGTTACTTGTCCTTATCTCAAAGATACGGACGGGGATGGTTTGGATGATTTCGAAGAAAGCAATGTTTACTACAGCAGTTCCCTTCTTTTAGACTCGGATAATGACAATATAATGGATGCCGGCGAATTGATTGTCGGCACATCACCAGGAAGCCCCGACACGGACAACGATGGGCTATGGGACAGTTTCGAAGATATAAATGGAAACGGGGTATTCGACATTGGGCTTGAGAGGGGCGAAATCGTTGGCACAGACCCCCTGGACCCAGATTCAGATGACGATGGTCTCGTCGACGGTGCCGAATACCTTACAGGCAGTATCTGGACAGAAGCGGAAGATCCCAATTATTTGTCTCCCGATGCAGCGGTATCGACCTCTTCGATAGATAGTAATTTGCATTTTGCGACCGCTGACGGCGGGCACGACTTGGTGAGTGGAAGCTATCCATTGGAGTTGGATAAGACATACACGATGTGTGTAAGAGCAAACAGGTCTAGTTCCAATTCCGGGACAATTGTTTTCGAGGACTTTTCAGCAGATGACTCAGAAGAAGATTATTATCCATGGGGTACTATGCACGCGAGCTCTAGCGTGTGGGAATTCGCTCTCAGTGGGTATTCGCTCGTTCCTGACTTGGTCGTAGAGTTCGACTACAAGTACACAGAGACATCCGATGTTGAATATCTTACCATATGGCAATACGAGAATGTAGGGCAAACGCCCCTACCTTCGATAATCCAACAAGGAGAAGATATCTACATGAATCCTAACCCTCAACTCGATTTTTATTGGGAGGATATGGTTTATCTTACGAACATCAAACCAATAAACTGGAATCATTTCATAATCGCGACATCGGGAAACACTTTCGAGGTATGGATTGATGATCTGCTTATCTATTCCGGTACGAACAATGCACAGGTGGACAACACCGGTAAATTCCAGTTCGGTTGTCTAGAAGCGAGAAGCGAGGGTGATGCGTACTGGGACAATCTTCTGTTGAGATCTTCCTCTCATCTTGAAATCGAATTTGATGGTGCATGGGAGATGGACTTACCATTATCCGAGGAGCTATCGTGGCTCCTCGGTCCTGAGTTCACCTTCGATTTCGCAATCCCCATCATCACGGTAAAGAACGGCACGGGTTCCCTCGAAACCACATATCTGGATCAGATATTGTTCGTCGAAGCAGCTGGAGGTGTCAGCACCGGTTTTTCATTCGACCTTTATTCATCAGATTCGATATCGACGGGAACAATGATACCATATGATGTGCTGAAACCATCATATGCGGAGAGCGTGAGCATAAAGGTTTCGGGACAAATAGCCATAACACCTCGGGGAAGGGAATATCAACCGACACAGAGCTACCAACCGAAGATGTATGCTCTTGGTGATAGAGTATTTAGTATGACTCCTAATTCAGAGATATGTACGAGGATAAAACTAACCAATTTCGGAACTTTACCAGATGAATTGCTCCTATCTAGTTCGTTCGGATGGATTAGCTTTTTCCCATATAATCCGATTTATCTTGAGTCCAAAGAATCTGTGGAGATTGAAACGACTATAAGTTTGGGTGCTTGTAAGGCGGGTGTTCATTCATTTATGATTCAAGCAACCTCCCAAAAAGACTCCACGGTGGACGAACATCTTAGATTTTGGGTATTAGTCTCTAAAACATCTGCCGAAGCAAGTACATTCCCAGTCGAAGCAACGCCTACGCAAATCGAACCAGCAGACTGGGAATGGGATTCTGTCGAAGAATTAACAGCAAGCATAGATGGCGAATCAGACATAGCCACATTTGGTGACATGATTTATGTAGTTTATGAATCAGGCAATTCCATATATTATCTTGAAAATACGGACTTCGGCATAAATTGGCCGGCTCCTCAATTGATTGCAACAGGCAATTCTCCTGCAATCGATGTGTGGGATGATGTTGTCCATGTAGTATACCAGTCAGGGTCAGACATCAATTACCTGAAAAAGGCAGCGGACGGCACATGGATTTCGGAATACACTCTGGTGACTTCATGGTATGTTAGTTCACCAGACATCGCCGCGGAGGGCGATGATGTAACGGTTGTCTGGCAGGATGATTTCGACAGAAGTGCGACAGACGTATACGGGGACAACTTCTTCATCGGCAGCGATATATATCGAAGGGAGTCCATTGATGGGGGAGAAACATGGGGTATTTCTATAGGTTGTTACTATGACGACATTCCCGCAAATCGTGGAACGGAAACGGATAGATTAGCACATTATGCGGCAAACCCCAAAATCGAAAAAAGATTTAACCACATATATATCGTGTGGGAAGGCAAAAAAGGATCGGAGTATGGAATCGGGTTGGCCCAAAGCATCTCCGATTCTCCCTACTGGTATGTAAATCCCATTAGGTACAAAGACGATATTACCCAGCAACCTTTGAATCCCACGGTCGCAGTATCTGACGAGGATAACCTGTTCGTCTTATGGGACGATTATTATCATTTTCCGTATGATTATAAAAGGGCGGTTTATTGCAACAATTACATAGGGGATCGATATCCATATTCCGACTGTTATCTGCCTATCACACAGATTACGGACAATGCGCAGAAACCGACTATCGCATTCTCGGATAAGTTATTCGAGGCTGGCGGATATGTTCAATACTTATACTCCGATGATCATTTTTCGATATTCTGGGAGAAAGATGTCTCAGGAAATTGGGAGATACAGAAAACCGATTGCCGCATATCTTCATTGGGCTTCGAGGTATATACCACAGAAGGATTCGTGCCATCAGTCTCCAATATTGGAGCTATTGTATCATCATTCGACACCGTTCACGTCCTTTGGATCGAAAGCAACACACTACAGTACAGAACATTCACGTTATGCCCGTCCTATCAGGATTTCGAGACGTTAATTACCATAGGAGAAGAACTCATACCGACAATGGTTCCCTCACTAAGGACGTTAGAAAAATCCATATCTCCAGCCCCCGTCAACACCTACCTCTACGACCGCCTTTACGAGCCGGCCTTTATCTCGGACGGACAATTCGAATTGCCAATTAACGTCGCGTTTGATTACAAGGTCTACGGCCAGATGAGCCTGCAACTGGAAATTGACATGTGGCCTTATCAGTCTCATCCAATGATTTCGGACAGTGACGGAGACCTTGTCTTGGACGGTCTTGAATACTACAATTATTTCACACTGCCGCTGGCCCAGGATTCGGACAAGGACGGTCTGTTAGATTCTGTTGAGCCTGTCGAAAAGATAGACACTTCCGCCCTGGATTATGACACGGATAACGATTATTACGACGACGGAGAAGAGGTGCAGGTACTGTTTAGGACCAATGCCATCGAAAATTCTGGCGAGTTTGATTACGCAAACGGGGTCTGGATAGCCATATCCCCGTTGAATCAATTGGACGGAGTTACCGTCACAAGGGAAGACGGTACAGTGGATTCTGGCAACAGCTTAATGGTCCCATATTCCTTCGATGTGTCTCATTTACTGACATTTGAATTTGATGGTTATGGAACGATAGATAATGCCCTTGAGGTGGGCTTTACGGACCCCAAAGGAATGAAGCTTTACTATGAGGAAAGCGCCAGTGGCATCATGTTCGATATTCTATACGTTGAGACATCAATGGGATATGCGAAGTTTTCAAGGCCCACTTCCACAAATGCCGTAACCACCTATCGCCCGGTAAAGGAATTCAGCACCGCAGGTCAAGAAGTCTATCAAAACACAGCCAGGAACAACGACCAGGACGGTGACGGGCTCAAGGATGACCTCGAGTTCGAATGGGGATGTTCAATCAACGACTGGGATTCCGACGAGGACGGGCTGGCCGATGGCTATGAGATATACGTGTCGTTAACAAGGCCCACCGACCCTGACTCAGATAATGACAACGTGCAGGATGGCACGGAACTCGGAATTCATATTTCTTTTGAATACAAATGGGATACTGACCAGAATATTGTAATCCGTGGAACAGACCCTGCCTTCTTTGTCCCAGACCATGACCACACAAGTACCACCGACCCATTGGTCAGGGACACGGACGGTGACGGATTATGGGACGGCTGGTACGGATACCTAGGCGGGGAAGACCAGAGAACCGTAGAGAGAATCGTGGAGGACACCGTATACTATTGGGCTGACGGGGCAGTCGGCGATTGGCTGGGCGGAGACTCTTTTAACGAGGAAACCGACCCTACCGAGATAGATACGGACGGTGACGGACTTTCCGACGGAATCGAAAAGAACTATTATTCTACTGACCCAAGGGACACAGATTCAGACGATGACGGGCTCTGGGACGGTTACTGCACCGGCATATACAGAGGCGAGAGAAACTTCGGCGGAAATCCGAATAACAGAGACACCGACGGCGACCTCATATTTGACAGCGTAGAGGCTGGCCTGACATCAAAATTTGTGCGCACTGGAGATTCATATGAAAACGGATACCGCATCAATCATACAGATACGACACAGCTTAATTTCAAGGCAGATGCCGACGAAGGCGCCACGAGGACAAAACTGAATGACAGGGATACAGACCGCGACGGCGTTCCAGATGGGGTCGAAGACTTTGGGTTGGACGGGAAATGGAACCCTGAAAACGTAGAGACCAATGCCACCGACGCGGACACCGACGGCGACGGACTCTGGGACGGCTGGCATGATGTTACGAGGGGCATCCCATTTACCGACCCCATATTCGACGGGAGCGACCTTCCGGGCGAGGGTTACAACGGCGAGGGACATCTTGGCGAATCTGCAACCAACCCGCTCGACATGGATTCGGACGATGACGGCCTATTGGATTGGTACACCCTGGAAATCAACGATGTCGCCTACCTCGGAGAGGGAGCCTTCGGCAGCGACCCCAGCTCGGATGATTCAGATAATGACGGTATACTCGACGGTGTCGAAGCGGGGTTGACGTATGCTCTGAGTGATGCAGATGTATGGACCGAAATCCATCCAAATTTCCTAGGAACAGATATGGCCAGTCCCAGCCGCCAGTACGATGCGGATTCAGGCGCGACAACCACACATCCTGTAGATGTGGATTCAGATGATGACGGGCTGGATGATGGGATAGAGGACACCGACAAAAACGGCCAAAGAGACGGCATAGAAACAGATGCCACTAATCCCGACACCGACGGTGATGGTCTGAAAGACGGAATAGAGGATGCAGATCATGATGGAACTTACGATGTCGGCTTGGAAACCAACCCGCTCGACATGGACACAGATGATGACGGCCTTATAGACGGGAGCAAAATCTGGAGAAACTCAATGTGGATACCAGGAGAACTTGAAGCATCTCTCCGATTGGTTCCGGACGGCGATTCTGATTCGGATGGTATCTATGATTACATAGAATACGGGTTGTATTATGCAAGCAGTTCCAATTATAACATAATATTGGACTCTGAAACAGGCTATGGCTACATTGATGCTACGGCAACTCCGGACACCAACGGTTGGGGCGACGCTGACCCGAACACCCAGACAAACCCTTCAAACCCCGACACAGATGGCGACCTCATCCCGGACGGCATTGAGGACGCAAACCAGGACGGCGCGATGGCAAGAGAGATTCCTGTCGAGGACTGGATTGATCCCAATGGTAACGGAATCTATGGCGAGGGAGAAATAGAAAATAATCCGCCCCTGGAAACCGACCCGGCC
>DAOVAY010000100.1 GCA_030670795.1 Methanobacteriota archaeon
CTGTTGCGTCTTTTGATAAGTCCACGCCCTGGTCCTTCTTGAATTCTGCTGCAAGATATTTGACGAGAGCCTGGTCCCAGTCATCGCCCCCCAGTTTCGTGTCCCCATCAGTGCTTAAAACCTGGAAGGTCCCATCGCCAACCTCAAGCAACGAGATGTCAAATGTTCCGCCGCCAAGATCGAAAACCGCGATTTTCTCGCCTTCTTCCTTTTCCAGGCCGTAGGCAAGTGCCGCGGCCGTCGGTTCATTGATGATTCTTAGTACTTCCAGACCCGCAATCTTTCCAGCATCCTTTGTTGCCTGCCTCTGATTGTCGTTGAAATATGCCGGCACAGTGATTACCGCCTGGGTGATCTTCTCACCGAGATGTGCCTCAGCGTCCATCTTCATTTTCTGCAATATCATGGCGGAAATTTCCGGCGGGGTGTACGATTTGTCGTCGATTGTGTTCTTGTGATCCGAGCCCATCTTTCTCTTGATGGATGAAATCGTACGCTCGGGATTGCTGACGGCCTGCCTCTTTGCGACCTGACCGACCAGTCTTTCTCCCTCCTTCGTAAAGCCTACGACTGAAGGTGTCGTTCTTCCTCCCTCCGCGTTGGGCAGCACCTTGGGCTTACCGCCTTCCAGCACCGCCAAGCAGGAGTTTGTCGTTCCCAAATCAATTCCTATTATCTTACTCATTTCTATTCCTCCTTCCTATTATCTTTTTCATTCTTACCTCTGGCCACCTTTACTTTTGATGGCCTTATCACTTTTGATTTGAACATGTAACCTGTTTGAAACTCTTCCAATATCTGGCCGTCCTCAGACGCATCTGCCTCAGCCTGCATTACGGCCTCGTGTTTATGCGGGTCGAACTGGCATCCCACAGCACTTATTCTATCAAGGCCGTTCTCAACCAGGGTATTTACAAATCCTTCGTACACCATCCGGATGCCTTCCACATCCTCCGATGACCGCCCCTTCATTGCGGACAGGGCCCTTTCGAAGTTGTCCAGGGTTTCCAGCAAGCTGCAAACCAAGGTCTCGTTCGCAGCCTCTACAATCCTGACCTTTTCCGCTTCAGTCCTTTTCTGGAGATTCTCAAGGTCGGCCTGCGTCCTTTTCAGTTGGGCCAGATATCCCTCCTCGTTCTTTACTTCCGGCTGAGCTTCAGAAATCGGCACAGCATTCTGTTTTGCCCCTTCCTCAACCGCTGGCTCGCCATTCTGCTCTATCTGTTCCTCCCTTTCCTCGTTCATCATTTCACCTCTATCTCGATACTATCAACAGCTCGTGTTCCTCGAGCTTTTTCAATACCTCTTCGATTTCGGACTCGCGCATGTTCAGCCTCTCAGACATTGTGGCCAGCGAGAGGTCTTCTTCTGAAATTAGGTACCTCAGAACCTTTCGTTCCTGGTAGCTGTCGCACAGCGTGTCGATTATCTGATTCGCATAATGCATCGCGTCCTTCTTCACGGCTATCAATTCGTCCCTCTCTTCTGCCAGCTCCACCAACCGTTCATTTACCCTTGCTATACTCTGCATGAATTCGGCAAGCTTGATTCTGAGGTTCTCCGCCTTTCTCAATGCGGAAGTATCAGGCACTCCCTCGATGACCCTGTCCTCTCCCTTACCGTGCAACCTCAGCTCCTCATTGAACAGTTCCGGTCCCAGATCAATAACAATAGTCAGGCTCTTGGTTGCCGTGTAATATCTTCGAGGAGGCCCACCGGTATCGCTTTTCTGGAACACACTTTGCACCAACTCGTTCTTCTCCAGGACATCGAGATGCTTCATTATCGCCTGCTGGCTCACCCTGAGCTCCCGAGACAACTGCAAGGGATAATGCTCCTCTTTCACCAGCTTCCTCAAAATCTGCCTGCGAGTGGGATTGCCGATGACGGCCAGTAAGGTGTCAAGGTCAATATCCTCCATTATTCATCTCCTTATTCACAACTCAAGGTTGTAAACATCAAAATAACCTATACAATCGCTTGTATTTAAAAGTTGCGCCGGAAGGGGCTTTGCACCTAAAGTCGCTTTAAACACCGACTTTAGGGTCAAAGTAGGGACTTTTCGGTCAAAGTAAGTTTACACTAATTGTCCGGGGTGTTTATACTATAAACCGTTCTCTTGATAATAGCCGTTCTTTTATGAATTTTTTTCCCGCATCCCAATATATCTTTTTATCTTCTGGTGCACCTATTCCACAATTATCTAACATATCTTGAGTTAAGCCCCCGAGAGAAAATGAAATATCAATCGCATAGCCATCTTCATAAATAATTTTATCGCCCTTTTCTTTTATTGGGATTTTCCATTTAAGAAGAAAACCTTTCGACAAACATTGGTCAATATGATCTAATGGGGGACAATATTTACCTCCAACTATTCTTCCACCAATCCAAGCCATGTTTTCTGCTTGGTGGTATGCAGAGATTAGCGGTTTGCCGACATACATATTATCATCTGGTGAAATTATGCAATCCCCATGTGCAATTGCTCCTCTCATCGGGAAGGTAAAAAAACCAGTTAATAATAAGGAACTGGAAAATTTACACATCTCCTCAAACGATTCATAAGAATCATCTTCGGTCCAAAGTAAAATTGTATCTGAAAAAATCCCCTGTTTTACTTTTGGATAACCAAATTCAACGGATCTTTTAATTGATTCTATGATAATATTTCCGTATGAGTCTGCAATGTGTTTTGTACCCCAAAGGTCAATCATATTTTCAAAACCAACAACATCTGCATAGCAGATAAATTGAGATTTCGGAGTAAAATCCTTTAATTTGGTTGAGGATGAAGTCTCCATAGAATGTTACAATGTAAATGTAGATATTAATCTTTTGTGATAGTGGAAGCGTTGCACCTAAAATCCACCGAAACGCCGACATTAGGGGCAGAACCAAACCTTAAGTGCAAAGCTGGTCAAGATAAAC
>DAOVAY010000003.1 GCA_030670795.1 Methanobacteriota archaeon
ATGAAGGGATTTTGGATATCTCAAATGCCGTTCTAAAAATGCAGTATCTGGAGTCCCAGAACTTCGAAATCCTGGTAAGGGGTAACGGTCAATTAATATTGGATAATGTGGATATGGAAACGGACGGCAATTACTTGCCAGTGATATTAGAAGACAATGCGAATCTCACCATGACAGATTCGACCTCTACGTTGTACATTGATTACCAGGCCGATGACAATGCTGAAGTTTATTTCGAAGGAACAAAAATCAGCGGTAATTTCGATGTCACATCTTCGAGTGCGAATGTCCAGTTGATAGCACTAGACACAGTATTCTCGAGGGATTTGGATGATTTCTCGGGCACGTCCGTTGCCCATCTCAAGGCAGTTTCGTCTCCGCTATCCCCCGGCTTCGACATAGCGCCAACCGATGACGCTGAGGTCTTTATTTACAGAAGAATCAACGTCTTAGTGTTGGACGGAGCAGACCCGGGCAATCCGCTCGAGAACGCTGGAGTTGCTTTAACATCAATAGCTGGCCCTTCACTCGATGACAGTGGAGGGACAAATGCCATGGGCATGTGTTATTTCATGTCTATGAGCGATAAGATCACGGCACCGATATTCCCACACACGGAACCGACGGTCGTGTGGGTGGGCGGCTATGACATCCTCGCATCGTATCTTGGATACTTTAGAAACAGTTTCATTGGCCTTGCAGGATACCCTGATATGGGAGTGAACGATGCCTTTGAAGATGTGGAAATAATATTAGTCGATGTACTTCCCAATCTTGACCCTCCGATCTACAGGATGCCTACCAATCCAGGTCGCGGCGACTTGGTTTCCATAAATGCTACAGTGTCCAACAGCGGCGTTTCCACGGCTTATGATATTCTCGTACGATTCAATGACACCTTTGGCGGTCAGAACACTACAATCTATGAGGAGACAATTCCGGAATTAGCTCCCGGTGAAAGCACTGGTCAAGGTAATATATCTGCGATAGAATTCCAATATTCGTGGTCAGCTGTATCTCAGCTTGGGAACCACACAATCACTGTGATAGTGGACCCAGAGAATACCATCAAGGAGCAGTTTGAGGACGACAACATCAATTCTACATGGGTAAATGTACTCGAGGCAGTAGACCTGGCCTTCCTATATTCTTCCGACATCTGGTTCTCGACCCCGTATCCGAACATCGCGGTAAACCAGACCTTCACGATATACGCAGACGTACGTAACATTGGGGACATCGAAGCCACTGACGTTCGTGTTGAGTTCCATGAAGATGATGAAAATGGGACATTCTTGGGCAATGATACAATCAGCACAATCCCCGCTGGGACATACTTCACAGCTTCAATAACCTTGGCAACAGGATTCGACACATCTGGCTGGAAAACAATTTTTGCCGTGATAGACCCTGAGAACAATATACCGGAGATTTCCGAACTCAACAATAACAATACACGTTCGTTAGAGATAAAGCCACCCTCTGATTTGTTTGTAGACCTTATACAGTTCCTTGATGGCGGCAGCACCACAAACGATGTGTGGAACAGAACCACGGTGCAAATCAGAGCCCGCGTTACGAACGGCGGTGGAATGACCGAGATTAATGTTCCAGTCACTTTCTATGACGAGGATGCGGTAACAATAGGTCAGGATATTATACCATCCATCGCAAGCCAGCAAACCCAATATGCATCCATAAACTGGATTGCCGATTGTGACGACCTGGTTGTAGTCCACACCATCACTGCGTCAGTTGCGACAGGATCCTACGAGGTCAACCCGGGCAATAATCAGATAAATGCTGATATAACCGTGAGAGACGACAGGTCAGACCTGTGGACAACGAACAACGACCTCGAGTTGAACTATGCAACCGCACCGAACATCCCTGAGAATACGCCCTTCTCCATCGACGTGACAGTCACCAACTCGGGAATAAACACAGCAGAGAACTTCACCGTGGACGTGTATGACGGGCCCTTTGACCCAGTAAACTGGGCGGCTAACTGGCTAGGGAACACCTCAATATCCTCACTATCCAGCGGATCCAACACAACGGTTGAGATTTCCTGTAACGGTCTCAGCGTTCTCGGCTCCCATAACCTTACTGTGATTGTAGACCCGGATATCATCTTTGATGACACCGTCCCAGGCTGGTCCTTCAATATCACCGGCCAAGTAGAGGAATACAACGAAAACAACAACGATGCAACACTTCCGGTGAACGTGATTCAACCAGACCTAACGATTCTAATTACTTTACCTGCCTTTAATAGCGAGCCTTTCGTACAGGGCGAGCAAGACACCATCCTGATAACCGGCAATGTCGTTAGGACGGATGACAATACGCAAGGCGTATCCAATGTCTCACTCCTTATCCAGATATATGACGCAGACAGGCTCGTCGTGGGTAGCGACATTGTAGAGTCAGGAGCGGCTGGAGCGTTTACATTAGCAACTCTTGCTATGCCTGGCGAGGTCGGCACCTACTCCATAGAAATTACCGCGATAAGTGCATATTGTGAACCACGAACCTTCAATGTAGTATCACCACCGCCCGTCTTCCCCTGGTGGATAATTCTTCTGATAATCATAATCATAATTATCATTATCGTTGCGGTTACACTCTACCTGTACTTTGTTGGTTTGGGCAAGACCGTGCAGTGTGGCGAGTGTAGTGCCTTTATCCCAGAAGGGGCCAAGAGGTGTCCAAAGTGTGGCGTTGAATTCGAAGCAGAGGTAGCAAAATGTAGCGTGTGCAGCGCATGGGTGCCCATCGATGTTAAGACTTGCCCAGAGTGTGGCACAGAATTCACAGTTGGCATGGAAGAACTTGAGGACTACGAGACCAAGATGAAGAAACAGTATGACCAAGTAGTTACAAAGTTCCGCGCGGAGGCAAAGAAGGACCTCGGTGAGACGTTCACCGAGACGGAGTTCCAGGCCTGGTGGGCAACTCAAGCGACCTTTATCACCTTCGACCAGTGGCTGAAAGAGGAGGAGGAGATGAAGCGCATGGGCTCCAAACCCTGCCCGGCTTGTGGCATGGAGAACAGTGTTACAGCCAAGATATGTCACAAGTGCGGCTCTCTGATGGAAGAAGAGGAGAAACCAAAACCCAAACCTCCAGCTGAAAAACCGAAGGAACCGGCTCCAGTAGAGAAAGAGGAGGTTGCTACAACGGTAGCACCTGCTGCAGTCGCGGCTGTTCCCGAAACAGTTGAGGAGAAGCCGGCGGAAACCGCACCCGAAAAGAAGAAATGTCCGTCTTGTGGCATGGAGGTTTCAGTCGCCGAGAAGGCCTGTCCAATCTGTAACTACAATTTCGAGGGGAAACCTGAAGAGAAACCGCCAACGACACCGCCCTCCGAACCTGCTACAACCGCACCCGTCAAGAGGGTTGTGAGAAAACCAGTTAAGAAAGTTGTGAGACGACCCGTGCAAAAACCACCAAGCGGTGAATAGACAACAGAATGGGGTCCTAGAACCCCAACTTTTTCCTTTCTTTCTTATTTTAATTCATGTATCTATAGGTTTTTGCTCTTCGGCCTCTTTAATTTCTTTCATTAACTTATCCGGGTCTTTATAATATGCTGAAACGTATCTGGCCACTTCTTTGTACGCGACACCGGGAATATTGCTAAGATAAGATAGGATCATTGTCCGTCGTTTTACCTCGCGCATCATGTCCCTCTGGGATAAATTCTTGGCCATTGCTATCTGTTCGTACACGTAGCTGTGGCCGCTGTAGTTGAATGTATCATCGGCCGGGTTCCATGTGTAAACAGAATTGGAAATGAGATCGTTAGTCTCGGGGTCTATCCCCACAATCTCCGTGAGTGATTTCACTCGTCTTGTCATCTGGGTTCCGACCTTCACCTGTGCCTGCATCAGAACCAAGTTAAGGGCGCCGATCAACGCCCTGGGAACCTCGATTGGCGGTTGTTCCATCCTGTGTACCATGGCCTGCACGTTCTCCGCGTGGAAGGTAGTGTAAGCGCTCTTACCAGTAGCCATGGCCTGGAACACCACATAGGCCTCCGAACCTCTTACTTCACCGACCATCATGTATTGGGGACGCTGCCTTAGTGCGGTAGTGAGAAGTTCGAACATGTCTATCTCGCCCGCAGCTCTACCGGCGGCCGTTTCACCTCCAAAACCTGAACGGGTCAGCAGGGGAACCCAGTTTTCATGTGGAAGGTTCAACTCCCTCGTGTCCTCGATGCTCACAATCTTCATCTGTGGAGGAATAAACAATAGGATGGCGTTGAGGGTGGTGGTCTTTCCACTGGCCGTACCACCGCACACAAGCATGGACTTACCGTTCTCGATACAGAGCCAAAGGTATGCCATCATGTCCAATGACATGGTCTTGAACCTTATCAAATCGAGAGGCGTGAAGGGATTCTCCCTGAACCGCCTTACGGTAAAGGATGAGCCGCGTTTAGTGACATGGGTTCCAAGAGTTGCCTGAAGCCTAGAGCCATCAGGTATAGTGGCGTCCAGCATGGGTTCTGCCACTGAGATGTGCTTGCCACACCTCTGGGCCAGCCAGACTACAAAGCTATCCAATTCTTTAGCTGATGTAAATCTTAAATTTGACTGAATAGAGTCGTACTTTCTGTGATAAATGTAAAATGGCACATCCGTACCGTCACATGACAAATCCTCCACATTTGGGTCGATCATGGGCACATCAATCTCAGCATATCTGGTGAAATCTCGCAGAATATAGTACACCACCCGTTCCTTTGAGACAGGATTGAGATGCACGCCCATGTCCATAAGTAGGCTGTCCACGGCATCTCTGAGATACTTCTCCTTCATCTCTGGTGTTGCGTCCTTTAGAAATTCAAGCGATTCAACCATGACCTCTTTAAGGACTTCAAGCACGTCCACCTCTTCTTCTTTCAATGCAGGTTCGATGACTTCATATAAATACTCATTAGCGATGTTATCATATTTTATCCTGACATAAGAGTACCCCTCTATTATAGGATCTATCTCGATTTCTTGGATATGTTTCTCCACTATCTTTGGAATTGTAGTTACACCGCTGAAAATCTCTTTTTCCTCGCTGTGAGCCCCTTTTGGTGGTATGACCTTGATTGCTTTTTTACGTGAAAGAGCCTTCATGTAGGATTTTTTAAATCTGCCAAGCGCACCGAGTCCTTTTTTCTTTCTTTCGGTGACCATCGGTTCCTCTTCTATGGTCTCTTCAGGTTCTGCTGTGGGTACTTCTTCGGAAGTTTTTTGTACTTCTACCTCTGAAACCTCAGCCACTCTTGGTTCCTCCTTCACACTAATAATAGGATCACAAAGCCCAGCATCAGCATAATGAAACTATGCCTTAAACCACTGGGTACACTACCATTCTGTAGGACACCCGCCATCACCCCGTCACCGATTGCGTGGATCATGGAAGCCAGGAAGAAGGCGATTTCGATGTTAGGGATTGCGGTCACATCCAGTTCCGCTCCTCCAATGCCACCTTCGATACCCTGCTCCGCAGCCATAGCTGCGATGTTACTTCCGGCAAGTCTGATTTTTGGTAGGAAAGTCACGCTTAATATAATGATAGTGACCAGGAACACGAAGAAAGCGATGTATATGACAGCTAGATATGTGCTCATCGCGATTTCCCTTTCAGCCTGCATCAGTTGAGCTTCCTTTGTGTCGTGGGCGACCATGGTAAGGACATCTGCGACGCCTCCTCCAGCATCACTGGATTTGATGACGATGGTGACGACTCTGTTTACCAGTGGTGTGTCCACCCTCTCTGCAAAAAGGCGGAGGGTTTCACTAGCTGGCACTCCCCATTCTATCTGGGCGGCCATTTTCTTTATCTCGGGCGTCAATTTTCCATATCTGCCGGAAGATGCCACAACGATGGCGTCAGCCAATGTCATGCCGAACCTGCCCGCTTCTGCCACGTCTCTTAGAAATTCAGGTAATCTTTTTTCTATGGCTGCTATATCACTCTGTTTTTTTGTAGCATAGAATGCATACGGACCGATCATGATTGCGATACCCAGGAATAAGAAATTGAGGAAACGTTTCATGGGAGATTCCCCTTGATCATTGATGCCGTCGGGTTCATTTAAATTTCCATCATTGTCGAAATCATCGGGGTCGTAAGCATCATGGCCAGGGAAGACATCACCACGATCTATCACACCATTTTCATTGGTGTCGATGCCAACTTCTTGAGGTCTTTGGATTATTCCATCTTCGTTCAAATCTGTCGTGGGAAGGCTTTTCATGGACCAATCAACTTGGTTGGTGAGGTTCAGGACACCGAACACGATAAAGAGGGCAAAAAAGATTCCACATACAACTAAGATTAATCTCGTATAATCGCGCTTTTGCGCCATCACCACTTTTCTCATTTCACTCTTTGAGATAGCCATGTCATCATGTTTCCTGACTTATGTTCCATATCACGAAGATGAATCCGAATTGGGATAACGGTATCATCAATCCTATTACCATAAACAGTATCATTGTCGTGTTTGCCGAGTTTCCACCGATGATGGCCATAATAGCCAATATGACCACAAGGAAAAGCGGGAACGCCACAACTACCGTAACAAAGCTCTCTGCGAGCATCGATAACGTTTCCATTGTGGATTTCAATTCTAGTTTTGCTTCCTTCTCGAACTCCTCCGCTTTCATTACGAAAAACGGTTTCAATTGACCGCCAGATGTGGAGGTTGTCACCACACCTTGTAGGAAGTCCTGCCATTTTATTGAAGGGGAGCGTTGTGAACCCCTTCTGATAGCGGTTAGTATGTCGATGCCAAGAAGCTCAGTATCCCTAGTAATCCACTCTGCCTCGTTCTTTATCTCACCATATACTGGCTGTCTTGCAAGTTCGCTGAATATCATGTCAACGGGCACATTAGCTGAGGCCATTGCAGAGATGAAGCTCATCGAACCAGCGATTCTTTTGTCGATGTCCCTGCCCCTTGCCTTGGCTTTGCTCGCTGGCCTGGATCTTAGAATGAAGAATACAAGGATTGGTAATAGTATTGGTAGCATGATACCCAGAATCATGCCAATCAAGAACATATTCAAAAAGGCGAACAGAACAATGATTATTATTGCCAGAACAATTGACACAATAGCAACGATAAGGGCAGACATATACATGAAGGAAATATATTCCTCTGGTCTGATCTTCATGTGTGCCTTTAAAAGGTTTTCCTCTAACTCTTCATCCCTTGAGCCCTTGGCCTTGACAAAGTTACCCATGACTCTCAAGCTCATTTCCTGATATGGGGTCAATTTGATATAATCGGGAACCGCGCCTTTAGGAAGACGGATGAGGTGGGGTCCCATGTACTCTTCGTCTCTCATACGAATCTTCTTGGTCTTAAGGTGACGGCCTTTCGTATCCAATTGTTGGAAGCTTGTTTGGGTTTCACGCGCCAACTTCAGGACCTCCCTCTTCCATTTGCAATATAGAATCGTCCACCCATCCCATCTCGTCCCTGATGTTCTGAACGGTTTCTTCCGGTTCTTTGTAATAGGCCACAATGACATTGGATATTTCTCGGAAATCAGTCACATCCTTTTCCTCTAGATATTTGATTATGTCCACACGTCTGCGCATTTCGATGTCCATCTCCTCATGTGTCATGTTCTTCATTTCCATTAATCCATCGAGAATGAAGCTGTGCCCTTTATATATAAACGAGTCTGTACGTTGATCCCAATCGTAAACAGTGTTGGTAATTAATTCATTTGTTTCGGGTTCAAATCCAACAAGTTCTACGACCTTAACAATGCGTCTTACAACGCTATCTCCCACTCTCACATGTTTTTGAATTATTACGAAATTTAAGGCGGTTAGTAATATTCTGGGTATGCTAATCGGCGGATTTTCCAGCCTGTTGACCATGGACTTGATGGAATCCGCGTGCATGGTAGAGTATGTGGTGTGGCCAGTAGCCATTGCCTGGAACATCGTAGCCGCTTCTTTGCCTCTGACTTCTCCTACGATAATGTAGTTCGGTCTCTGTCTCAAGGCGGCTCTGACAAGTTCATACATATCTATCTCACCGGCGGCTTTGCCATCGGCGCCTTTCTCACCAACTCCTGTTCTAGTAGCTCCGGGTATCCAGTTTTCGTGGGGTAGATTGATTTCCCTTGTATCTTCCATGCTAACGATTTTAGCCCCTGGCTTGATGAAAAGTGCAAGTGCGTTTAAAGTTGCAGTCTTGCCGCTGGCTGTTCCGCCTGCAATAATCATCGAGTGCCCGTGTTCGACCAGCATCCAGCAATATGCAATCATCTCATGGGACGCTGTCCCATATTTAATCATCTCAACGGGAGTGAATGGTTTTTCTTTGAACCTTCGGATTGTGAAGGATGAACCCCGTGTGGTCACTTCTTTAGCATAAGTTGCCTGAACTCTGTGTCCTTCCCCTGTTGTACCGTCCAATATGGGTACGGCGACAGACACCTGTTTACCACACCTTTGTCCCAGATATATCACGAAACTGTTCAGCTCATTCTCCTCCTCGAAAACCACGTCGGTCTTTACAGATTCATATTTTTGATGGAAGACGAACAATGGTATATTATCCCCATCGCAAGAAACATCCTCAATGAAACGGTCAGACATTAATGCATCGATGGGTCCATACCCAACATAATCTCTTATTACGTAATAATATATCTTTTCGGTGGTAGCTGGATCAAGGCGCATCTCTCGACTCTTAATGAAACTCGCTATGCTCTTTTTCAAATATTCGCGTTTATCTTTGACTTGAAGCTTATCCAACTCGTATTCCAAAGTCCTTTGCAGTGAATCCATAATCAATTTGAGAATCTCTTTTTCCTTTTCGGTTATCGGGGGTTCAATGACCTCATACACGAACTCGCTATTTCTGTTGTTGTACACAATCCTGGCATAACTGAATGGTTCCACGATGGGGTATACTTCTATTTCCTCCACATCTGGGTCGGTGATATCAGGTATTGGACTGAGGGGTGAGCCCTTGCCTTCTTTCCATTTCTGTTCCAGGACGGTTTCACCTTTTGGAACCTTGACTTTGAGAGATTTGGATTTTGATTTAAGCATTCTTTGCATCATAGATTTCTTGAGTCCCATTAACCCGCCCCCGCTTCGCTGGTAACCACATCTACGTGTGCTGTAGTCAACGTTAGTTTCGAAATAGAATCCGGATTTATCCTTAAACTTACCTGCCATATCTTATCTAAGGGATTGGTGAAGTCTACTTCTTTGGATTCAATGTAATAATCATCACCGCCGGGGCCGATGGTATTCGGTCCGAAGCTCATGCCAATTGACGACAAAGTCTGGTTGAAACTGTTGTTCCAGGCCCCAGCATAACGGGTTGTATGATTGATATAAAGGTATGTTTGGGCGCCGTTAGAATCCGTGTTTGTGACATTTGTGTATGTTGTGGATGCTACAGCTCTGAGAATCGTCTGAATCCCTCTGGTTCCATAGCCCACGTATGTGTTATCATCGCCTCTCAGGTCAACCTGCGCGTAGGCGATTTCGAAACGATTCCCTGCGGTACGCTGGACGATCAGCTGGGGATTGCTTTTCATATATTCCCCATCAGCCTGTCTCAGGATAATGGCATCGTTCTCGTATGCTAATGTTTGCGGTACAAAATACCTGTTCGGTGCTTCTAAAAGTATAGAGCCGCCCAATGTACTACCTAGTTGTGGGGAACGGAAATCTATTATATTGGAACCCGCCGCACCGCCGACATCGAAGCTGAAACTAACATTATTGTAACTGCGATAACTGTAAACACCCAGGTATCCCGGAGTGGCAGATGCAAATATGGGTATTCCGTTTGCACCTAGCGTGACTGGAGTGTAGATAGAAACCGGTGAGCTTCCTTTGAGGGTTCCAACCAGTATCTGCATGTCAATGGCCTGTTTCAGATTGCTGAACTGCCCGTATGCGATATTCATGTGGGATGATTCGTTTTCCTCCATCCAGACAGGGACATATTGATTAGTGAACATCGAAAGAAACGCAAGGAAGACCATGAGAGCCATAATTGTTCCAACTGTGGACGCCACTCCCTCATCATTCCATCTCTTATGCGGTTTAATACAATGACGATTTCCTCTGTCTCTCTTTTTCAGAAATGTAAAACGCATGACCATATCCTCACTCAGTTAATGCCCCAATTAATGCTAAATATATATATATAACTGTCGCTGGTATCAAGATATTCAAAGTCGTTTACATAAGATAAAACGATATGATATACAAATAAAAAATCACAATTGCTTAGAGCCACAGTTTTATTAATTTCAAAATGAATATACTCTCAGGTAGGATGAATAGTTGCGAATTGTGTGGCGCTCAAGCTGAGGACGGGCAGAAAACCTGTCCACGATGTGGCTTTGAGTTTCCGGAAGTGGTTCGGTCCGATATCAGGGACGAAAAAATACTTGAGCGATATAAAGAGAAACCTCTTGAGACTGTTAAACGAGATTTGAGAGACAAGTTATCTCAGATGATTTCATACTTCGAAAACGTAGATTTAGGACAAATGGACGTAAACGACTTAACAGCCTTTGTTGACGAAGCTCTGGCTTTCCTACATGTTCCGGTGACTTTAGGCCTTGGCGATGAGATGAACTTTAATGAACGGGAGGAGATCCTAATACTTGTTACGGTTTCAAAACTAGAGGAAGCAGACAATATTTCAGGAAGGCCGCTGGCATCCACAAGGTCTTACATCAGACTGGCAAATGCCCTGAATTGTCTTGGAGAGTGCTCGAGGGCCATGGAGATGATAGATAAAGCGCTTTTAAAGGAACCGAACAATATAGATGCCCTTTTTGGAAAAGCCATATTGAATTTTAATGAGAAAAAGTATGAAGAAGCAAAGCGTTATCTCGAAAAACTGATGGCCAAGACAGAAGCCCATTCAAAGGCCTTATATCTTGCAGAGATGATAGACCAACTCTCTTCTTAATAAAAAATGGAATTTACTGCTACACCATGCCGAACGCGGGGAATCAACCATGTTGATTCCCTTAAGCAGTAAACACGTTGGCATAAGACAATATGTGTTTCTGCCCAGGCTATTAATGGCCTGGATGAAGGCTAAGGGCAGTAAGGTAAACAAACAGGCCAGAATCTAAACGCCAGGTCCTTCAGGGTCTGGTAGTTTACATTCTAATTTTGTAAATCCCGGTATCACATAGATGAGCTAGTGGACAGGTTTCACATTTCGGTATAATCGGTTTACAAATCTTTTGACCGTGCCTGACGAACAGCCTATTAACTTCGAGCCAGTATTTTTTAGGTGTGAAGGCTTTGAGGGCATATTCTGTATGTTCAGGCGTATCCGTTTTCACCAGGCCGATAAGGTTTGTGATTCGATGTACGTGCGTGTCAACGGCTATTGCCGGTTTCCTGAATCCATAGGCCAGAACACAGTTTGCGGTCTTTCTGCCCACGCCGGGTAATTTGATTAACTCGTCGATGTCATCGGGAACCTTGGACTTGTATCTTTCACGGATTATCCTGGCGGTTTCGATGATCTTCTTGGCCTTTTGTTGAGGGAAACCGGCCGATTTTATCAAAGGCTCAATGTCTTTTGGTTTTGCCTTGGCAAGCTCTTCAGCGCTCCGATACTTCGCAAACAACCGTGTTGATGCCACATGCGTGTTTTCGTCCCGAGTCCTCTGTGAAAGCATGGTCGATATCAGTACGCGGAACGGGTCTCTGGCTTCTTCGTCCGGTGGCCTCTTTCCACCAGGGTCTCTTCCTGGGTATGCTCCTATCAGGTATTCATCTCCCAGTTTCTTCATGATTTCCTTGATTCTCAGCAGTTCTAGATGTGCGGCAGCATCCGAGGCGGTGAATATGGAGCCGGAGATTATCACGGGTCTTTTCCCGGCCAACTTTAATGCCTTGTCCACGGCTTTTCCAACATCTTTCACGACCGTTATATTTGAGGGAAAGAGCGAGCCCAGTTCTTCGGCAGGCATGCCACGGAGGTATGACGGTTCGGTTATCACAATTTCAGAAAAGCATCCCTCCAGTTCGTTCACTATTCCTTTCACGTCTTTATCCTGCAGCACGCCAAGAACGCCCACCGGCCTTTTTTTGGCAAAGTGTCGTTTCATGTATCTGGCCAATGTTCTGGCACCTCCCGGATTATGCGTTGTGTCTAAAATCACATAAGGACCGGTTCTGATAATCTGCAAACGGGCAGGCCAGTGCGTTCGTTCAATACCCGTTCTGATGCCTTTGTTAGAAAAATTAATCCCTGATTTTTCGAGTGCTCCGACCGAAAGAACCGCCGTGCCTATATTAGAAAGTTGATGTTCGCCGGCCAGTCTTGTTCGCACGTCCGGAACATCATGTGTTTTTGTCTTGATCGAGAACGTGCTGCCATAGATGTCCTGTTGGTGAATTTTCACGGTGACCAGTTTCTGAACGGAGAGTAACTCAGATCCCAATTCGTCACACCTTTCCTTGATGACCTTCGTGGCGGCCTTGTCGTCAGAGCCCCAGACCGTTGGCACACCTTTCTTTACTATACCGGCTTTTTCGCCTGCTATTTTACCTATGGATTTTCCCAGATGCTTCATGTGCTCTCTCGAGACATTTGTTATGACCGCAACCTCCGGAGTTAATACATTGGTCGAGTCCAGACGACCGCCCATACCCACCTCGACCATGGCAAAGTCTACCTTTCTCCGAGCAAAATGGCGAAATGCCATTGCGGTTGCAGTTTCGAAGAAGGTGCACTGGACATTCTCGCTGGCCAGTTCCTCAACCTTAACCTTTATACGCTGTATCTCTCTCAAGATTTCCTCCCTTGCCATGGGATAGCCGTTGATGGCAATCCTTTCACCGAACTCCGTAAGGTGGGGAGAGGTATAGGTCCCTACTTTATAGCCGGCTGCCATCAGAATATTTGAAATGAACACACAGACCGAACCTTTTCCATTGGTACCGGCCACATGAATTGCTTTGAAATCTTCATGAGGGTTTCCGAGGCTGCCGAGCAATGCTTTTGTGTTATCCAAGCCCAGCTTCACGCCGAAATATTGTAAATCATATAGCCAGTTGATGGCCTCTTCATAGTCCATATCAAGAGCCTCAATGTTTGAATTCTCTTATACCGGTGAATAACATAGCCATATCGTGCTCGTTCACCGCTTTAATTACTTCTTTGTCCCGGATGGAGCCGCCCGGCTGTATAACTGCAGTAATCCCCGCCTTGGCAGCCTCGTCTATTCCGTCCCTGAATGGGAAGAAGGCGTCCGAGGCCATGGCACTTCCCTTTGCGTTCTCCCCCGCCTTGAAGCCCGCGATTTTAACCGCATCCACACGGCTCATCTGGCCCGCGCCGATTCCGACGGTCGCGCTGCCCTTGGCGAACACTATGGAATTGGATTTGACATGTTTAATCACACGCCAGGCATAATCCATGGAAGCCAGTTCGTCCTCGGTCGGCACTCTCTTTGAGGTAACCGGTAGTTTACTTACGTCCAGATGTTTCAGGTTCCTGTCCTGGACCAGCACCCCGCCAATCACTCTCTTTAAGTCCAGGGAGCTCTCGTCAACAACACCCAGTTCACCCGTCTCCATGAGTCTGATGTTCTTCTTTTTTGTTAGAATGTCCAGGGTTCCTGGCTCATAGGACGGGGCGATGAGCACTTCCACAAATATCTTGCTTACCTGTTCGGCAATTCCAATCGGTATTGGACGGTTGACCGCGATAACGCCGCCGAAGGCGGACATTGGGTCAGCGGCCATCGCCAGTTCGTAGGCAGTCAGAATATCGTCCGCAGATGCTACGCCGCAAGGATTAGTATGTTTCACTATGGTGGCTGTTGGTTGTTCAAAATCCTTGACGAGCTCCAGTGCGTCATTGATATCCAGTATATTGTTGAAAGAGAGTGTTTTACCATGAAGCTGCTTGGCGTTTGTTACACATTTTTCTTTCACCCCTGGCTCGTAATAAAAGGCCGAGCTCTGATGCGGGTTCTCGCCGTATCTCATATCGGCCACTTTTTCAAAATGCAGTAACAGGTCATTGGGATATATATCATCAGAAAACCGTCTTTCAAACTCGGACATTATGGCCTTGTCATAGGTGCAGGTTCTCAGAAATGCTTTGATTGCCAGTTTCTTCTTTGTTTCGAGGGATATCTCCCCTGTGGAACCCAATTCCTCGAGGACTGGTTCGTATTGATCCGATGATGTGAGTATGACAATGTTCTCGAAGTTCTTGGCAGCGCTCCTAATCAGAGCGGGACCGCCGATGTCTATGTTTTCGATAATCTCATCATCGCTGGCACCCTTATTTGAAGCTGTCAGTTCGAATGGATAGAGGTTCACGACAACCATGTCAAAAGGTTCGATTTCCTGAGCTTTGAGTTCTTCCAGATGCTCGTCAGTTCTTCTTGCCAGCACGCCTCCGTGGATGGCCGGATGTAGAGTTTTGACTCGACCGTCAAGTATCTCCGGGAAGCCGGTGAGCTCTGACACTCGTGTGATGGGCATCTGTGCCTCATGCAGCTCTTTGAACGTCCCACCAGTGGACACTATTTCAAATCCTTGCTCAACCAGCTTTTTCGCGAAGTCCACAATTCCCTTCTTGTCATAGACGCTAATCAGCACCCTTTTCTTTCCTTCTGTCAAATCTAGTCCCAACCTGAGATAGCAATCGGTTTGATAAACGTTGTGAATGGCGTTGACATTGAACCAGATTTAAATATCCAAATCGCCTTTACCCCCTCGTGAGAGGGATATAGGATGGCTCAGGATTTTCCACACCTCAGGGGAATGATCGTTTTGACTTCAACGTTCGCCGTCGGAAGCATAAGGGGTAAAAGTGCCACTAAGTTGATTTCCAGCGGGAATGACCACTATCGCAAAGGCGAGTTGGGGGAGGCAATAAGATGTTATAACCAGGCCATACAGCTGGAACCGGAAAACTCGATTGCCTGGAACAATAAAGGATTGATACTGGCCATCGCCGGAAGGTTTGAAGAGGCGCTTGCCGCTCACTCGAAAGCGGTAGAAATTGATGTGGACTATGTTGACGCCATATCAAATATGGGAATGGCCTATGCAAAGATGGATAAGTATGACGAAGCGTTGACATACTACAACAAGGCTCTGGAGAAGCGACCGGACCATGAAATCGCATGGAATAACAAGGGCAATCTTCTTGCGAAGATGGAAAAACATGAGGAAGCCATCAAATGCTACGAAAAGGCGCTTCAAATAAATCCCAACTACCTGGCAGCGATGAACAACAAGGCTGTGGGCCTTAATCACCTGAAAAAATTCGACGAAGCCATAACGATATTAAACAAGGTTTTAAAGGCCAGGCCAGCCTTCCCGGAAGGTTGGTATGTAAAGGGGAAAGCCTACATCGGCATGAGCGAGTTCGAGAAGGCCATAGTTTGTCTCGAGCGGGCTTATAGGCTGGATAAGGAATTTCACCAGGCCAAGAAGGCGTTGGATGTTCTGAAAAAGAGATTGGTACAGCCGCCCGGAAAGAAGGCTGCACGCGCAAAGAAAAAGGCTCAAAAACCGAAAGACCTTGAAGAGATAAAGAAGAAGATAGAAGCCGACATCATGGAAGTGGGTGAGGAGCTGGACGTGTTGGAGGATGAATTCCATACTGAGGAGCATCTCACAAAAGACGAGTCCACGACTTTAAAGCATCTCTCCGATGACCCGATATCTAAAACCGGGCTCAAAAAGGACCTGGGCAACCGGCTGAGCAAACCCGCCATGGAAAGGGCTCTAGAGGGCTTGGAAAGAAAAGGTCTGGTCACCTCCCAGAAATCGGGCCGCGGAATCACTTATACAAAAACAGAGGCCCTCGGCGCAATCGAGGAAGAAATCATTGAAGAGCCGACAAAGAAAGGCGTGAAAGAAGAAAGCGCACTCGGAAACTTCCATGAATTAGTCGATGACGGCAGAAAGCTCACCGACAAAGGCAGGCACAAGGAGGCGTTATCCAAGTTCAGACGGGCCCTGATAATAAACCCGTACGGCGAGATGGCCATCTGCCTGAAAGCCCAGGCCCATTACGAGCTTGGAGATAGAGATAAGGCAATAAACACGATATCTCAGATTCTCAACAAGAACCCAACCTTTATACCTGCCTGGTTCACATTAGCGAACGTCGCGTTCAAGCACGGCGAATACCAGGACGCGGCAGACTGTTTCAGAAAGATACTCGAAATTCAGCCTGACAACGCAGAGGCAAAGAAGGGCCTGGAGAAGTGTGAGAAGGGATCCGGGTAGTGCGGTAATCTATTCCTCAGTAGTTAATCACAGTCCAAACTGTATCAGCCGTGACCTGTATCCAGAAACCTTCCTCGTTATTGGAAATGATGTCGCTTGCTGGCAATCTAATCCCATATGGTTCGTTATAATCGAATTTTGTCAATGAACCGGGCACGTAATTCGGACAATTAGCAATGAGATCCAACTCTATGTCATCCGTGTTCTTGTTCCTCTCAGCATATGGATAAGTTACAAGATTCCAACCCGCATAACAGTCAATGCTCATATTTGCCACATAGCCGGCTGTGCATAATCTAGTGGATGTATCAATCTCCAGCCAGAAACCCATTTCATTAGTTATATCTGTGAGGTCGTTAAGGCTATCTGGCCTGCCTGTCCTGTTCGATAACCACTTTTGATTTACCGCGTCCCAGGCCATTACGCAAAAACCCGGAAGCCCCAACCCTTGCACAACATGGTCTATTGAGGTGGAACTCTGTACTAAAGCGGAACCCACCAGCCACCAGTGGCTAGGATTAGCCGCAAAAGCCATAGTTCTACTGAATTTGGCTGCCTGGATTAATGTTCTTGTTTCATGCCCAGCTACATCGTATGTCCTAATTTGGTAGCAGTATGAACCTGAATTGTTTGCTCCTCTATTGAGGTGTGTGTAGTTGGTTGTGTTTGTTGGGATAATTGCACTATCCAGCCATGAGTACAAAGTGTCCCCGGCTGGATCCCAACCACTCGTTCTGTACCAAATCTCATAGTGGTCCACGTCGTTAAGGCCGCCGCCATCATCTGCACTTAGATTCCAATATATTGTCACATCATTCGCGCCAGTGAGTTCCGCATGGGGATTGGTCGCCGGTTTGGGCAGAGTGGAATCTATACTAAAACTGGAATTACAAAGATCAAAATAAGTCAACGCGGATGGGTTTGTAACATTGATCCTGATATAACAGTTGTCTGAATCCACCAAGGGTAAAGGATTCCAGTTATAAAAACACGGATTTGAAACATAACCAGATGATCCCGTGACAATTGTATTCCATGGTCCCCCAGAACCGGTGGTTGAATAGTAGATGTCAACTACAAGTTCATCTAAGGAGTAGCCAAAATCACCCATCTCCCATGATATATCTTCGCTACCTCCTCCCATCCATATTTCCCCACCGTTTGGGGTAATTACTTCTACCCAGGGCATTAATGGAGTGTAATCAACATAGAAAGTGAGATTCTTAGCCTGACCCCAATTTCCTTCACTATCTTG
The DNA here is from genome assembly GCA_030670795.1 of Methanobacteriota archaeon. GTDB lineage: Archaea > Thermoplasmatota > Thermoplasmata > SG8-5 > SG8-5 > SG8-5. The sequence goes on from DAOVAY010000003.1 coordinate 17,549, forward strand.
TCCCCTGACCCAAATCGTGTACCAAGTGTAAAGTGTAAGACCGCTTGTATCTATTGTAGCTGCGACTGACTCAATTTGCGAATTGAATAAACCGTCCGACGGAATCATTGGTATACCCGGCCAACTTGGTGGGTCAAAAGAATATTCGGCTGCTTGAATGTCATGGAATCCTGTATAAGTATCATCAATTGTTGCTGTCAACTGCGCAGGACTGGGAGTGTAAACAGGATCAGGCGTAATCCCGATATTGTACACTTCAGGACCCTCAATGTCTGCAACCGAATTGGGATCAATCTGCCTCTGGCAATCATCAATGTTATAGACAGCCATCCAGATATCCTTATTCCTTGGTTCATATTGTGCGGCAAAAACATGATAAATGGAATCTCCGAGTGCCGCAAAGGTTGGGTGTTCCTTGCCTAAAGAATCGGCCGTCACCTTGAACAAACCATCTGATGCGAATCCGTTAACCGTGTACTGGCTGTGTATGTTGGGAACAGGATTCGGATTTTCTCCAGCGCCACCTGTCGGTTCTTCCTCCCTGGTGAGCCAGTTACTACCATCGCTGGGAATGTATGCGCCCATTATAAGCGGTCTGCCGGTTGCATAGCCATTTTGAGACGCACTGGTTCCAAATGGGCCGGTAGAGCCGCTCCATGTACTGCCTGTATTATCAGAATGGGCTTCGTAAAGTGTGAACGGCGGGTCTGGTGGGTCCTGAGTTGTGTAGAGTTTGGCTACGTAAAGCCTGTTGTTGCTGGTTCCCTCATCGCTCGACCATATTGCTGGGAATACATCGTTCCAGTTAGTATTGAGCTGCGAAATTGCTTGTTGAGCATCCCAAGAACCCCCCCCATTGTAATTGGTCAGGTAGATTTGCCTTCTGACAGCCCCGCCCTCGCTCCGGTAGTTCACCATGAACACGTCCCCATTCTGGTCGGTGGTCATCTCCTGGAAGAAGTCGGGATTTGAGGTCGCGGCTGGTTTCGTGGCTCCCCAACCCACCCATGAGGCACCGCCGGTTGTTGAGTACACGTCGTAGATGTCTATCACGTTAGAACTTCCGATACACTCTACCGTGACTATCAACTCCTCGCTTCCTGTTCCCCCCATGTAAATCGCGGCGGCTATTCGCCTGTGGCTATTATTAGGATCTGGTCCAGCATTAGTAGCTACGACCTGTTGTTCTGTCCAAGTATTGTATGGCGGGTCAGCATACGCGCAATAGACATATGAAGGATAACCTCCAGCAAAGGGATCCGAACCGTGCCAGATTATCAGCACCCTGTCCGGATAGTTAGTACTGTTATGAGGATAAACTAAAATTTTTGGGTCCTGTGGAGCATCGTGTTGAGTGCTGGCTTGCCTCTCTGTCCAAGTATATCCATAATCTGTTGAGAATCTGAGATACACGTGCGGACCATTGGCATCGTATTTTAGATAGCTTATGAAAAGGTAATCATCAATGCCATCGTTATGTGTGGCTATTGTTGGCGAACATTCGACGCTAATTGAATCTGTACACCGGATTTTCTTCGGCACAGCAAACTCCTGCACGTCACACGTAATCTCTATCTTGTCTTGAGCTGGAGGTGTAGCAGGGTCGTTTTGTGAAATGGCCAAAAAATCGAATCTATATGCCTTGGGTGTAACAGTTATATCTAATTCGATTAGTACAGTCACATCGGCGTCTTCGTTGGATTCCAAGTCGATCAAGTTTGTGGGAATGTAGATCACCGTAAAACCCGCTGGGAGATTGGAGTCGGTTAAGGCAATGGTGTCGTTTTGGTTGCCAAAGTTCAATATATTGTACCTGAATGTGGTCGAACCGCCTGAAACACACGTGAAGGTGGTGTTAAACTCCGGAGTCATCTCTACTTTATAATCCCTCTCAGGTCCGAAGTCTCCGGAGATAATAATGGCGAAGGGGGTGTTACCATTCGGTGTGTTTTCACCGTTGACCTCTATGGTCCATAAACCCGCCTCTGGTTCTTCGATGAGGACACGCTCCACGAGCATATCATCATCGTCCGTAAAACCCGGTAGAGACCATTGACTAAGTGGGAGAAAATTGTTACCATTGTACACTGTTGCGTTTGGGGATGTTACAATAAGGTCCAGGTCGTTACTCAACCTACCGTTGTTGCCTGCCGTGTCCAACGTAACTAACGTGACCTTTAACGGAACCCTGTTTGATTGAATATTAGTGTTTAAAAATCCATCTGATACCGCGTCCCATGTATTGCCAGCCGATATACCTGTTCGATGGTCGTAATATTGTACAGTGGCCGGTGCATCCGGGAAGAGAGATTCCTTAACGTTGACCCTGCCCCAACCCTGGTCGTTGCTTGGGTAACCATAACCCATGTCCACCCCACCATGAATCAAGGACGCCTTCATCAGAATGCCAGATGGTGTTATGCCTTCCATGTCGGTGTAATATTGCCTTATCAGCGCACATATGCCAGCAGCGCAGGCGCAAGACACAGAGGTCCAAGTCATGTCAGGCACATAATCGTGGTTGACAAGCTTGGATGCATCCATGTATATCCCAGGTTGATAAATATCCTCTGGCAGGTTTGGATGGTTATATGGGTCAGGACCGCCAGGATTGTACTGATAGGCTGTTGCTGTCAACGACACTACAATTTCTCCTGGAGCTACAATGTCCGGCTCATATCTATTGGGTGGAGCTGCTGGGAAAGGACCTCGGCTACTTCTCTCAGTAACAAGAGTTGGATCAGATAGGAATTTGTACGCGGGTCTGTAGTTACCGGATGCCCCCACGGTCATGTCATTCTTTGCAGAAGCCGGAGGACCAATTGTGTTTGAGCTTGGGCCTGCAGGTCCAGCAGCACAGAAAACAAGGTTGTCTCTATTGCTCCACATGAACTGGTCTGCATCGACCGCTGTTTGGGCATAGCCGGAGCCGCCGCCCCAGCTGTTGGAATGGATTCGAGCTCCATCTGCACTCTCGGTCTGCCAACAGGCGGGTGTAACAGGACACATTCCGCCATTCTGGACATTGTCACCAGCTGCATTGAAAGATATCAGAGCTTCTGGTGCCATGCCTGCAAACACATGGTCACCGCCATATACATGATCGGTGGTATCCATACCATAGTGGGTTTCTGCGCAATAGCCGTTTCCTGCAATGATTCCGACCATATGTGTACCATGAGCATGCAATCTGTCATGTAAGTTCGCAGAGCAGCCTCCACTTCTGTGAATACCTACAAATCTGTCACCAAGCGGTCCGTTGAATAGATCAAAGTGACCGCTGCTAGCACTACCAGTATCGAAGCCAGTGTCAGTGATTCCAACGACCTGACCGTATCCCGTCAGCCCACCCCAGGTGTTGGTTGGTACGTCTATACCCGACGTCTCCTTATACCAAGCCAGATTTGCTGCGGTGCAGTACTCTGTGGCTGCTTGGTCGCACATTACATGAGGTTGTACATACTTGGCAACCACGCTAACTTCCTCAATGCTGGCAAGCTCTGGAAGAAGAGAAGTGTCTATTAATATACGTGCCTGGCTGTCATATTCAATCTTGGGATTAAGGTGCTCTAATATTGCACCCAATGATTTGATTTGGGCGATCACGTTGTAGAAATCCTCGTTCTTGAATACGTCAACGTTGACGGTGTCGACGGCCTCGAACTCAGATAAATCATGTGCAAATTTGTATGCTGGTTGATATTGTCCAACCCAGTTAATGAAGGGTAAATCTCCCACATTATTCTTCGTGGTTTCGTCCATTTTAATAATGTAGGCATGGTTGCTCCAATAATGGTCCGTGTTTATGGCACCGAGGTCTTCGAGCTGGGCCTTCCACTCCTGAATTATCGGTCCGATGAACTGTACTATGTAATAATCACTCGTAGCTGTTAGTTTCTCTGAGAGCGCGGGCTCACCGTTTTTTGTGTTAAAACTTATGGTCGGGAAGAGTACGTTTGTGTCCACCATCTCAACCTCGTAACCGGCGCCCACAAGCATCTCTGCCTGTCTCTCTGTCAATTTGCTCAATGTGAAATATCCATAGTCTTCGGTTATGTCCAATGCGGAATTGTGGAGATCGTAAATCATACAGTCATCGAAGGTTTTGACTATGTAATATTCTTGCTGAGCGTCAGTCATTGAGGATACAGGCTTTGAATAAATTACACCCACTGGCAGCGTCATGATAATTGTTAGAATAAATACCCACAAGGTTCTATATTTGCTGCCCAAGCTCTTCCTCCTGTTCTTGGAATATATCGTTTTCATGTCTTAAAAGGGTTTCGACATTATTAATATTAAAAAGTTAGAAAATCTCACCAATCTATTACCCAAACTGTATCCGCGGGAACGTGCACCCAGTATGCCTCTCCCGGCTTCATGATATAACTCGAGGGCAATTCTACGAGATGGTACGCGGCTGCCGGATCAAAGCCTTCGACCGCATCCGCGCTGGTGCCCCAGAGGGCGGTTCCCATTTTTACAGTATCATTCAATGTCGGATATCCGACCAGGTTCCAGCCGGCGACCAGGTTGATGGCGGTGATCTCCGGAGTGCCCGAAACCCAGAGAGTGCAATTCTCTGTCACACGAATCCAAAAGCCCATTTTTTTGTCGAGCTCGGTGAGGTCGTTGAGGACGGCTGGTCTGTCAACTGAATAGGTCTTCCATGGGTCGAGAGAATCCGATGCGTTGTATGCTTGTACAGTGTCGTATGAGCCGGCTATTGAGCCGAGTACACTCTCGATGCTCTTGTTAGGGGGGTCGAACGGTATAGAAACTAGGTTCCAGCCGGTGTATAACTGAACAGTAAACGTTTGCACGCTTAGATTAATAATAAAGCTCCAGGAATAGTCCACCCTGGCACCGTAGACGTTCTCCGCCACAATCCTGCACTGGACAACCTCGCCGTCGCTGAATCCCGGGACGTGATTATATGAGATGTTGTAACCGTCCGGCACGGGATTACTATCATAGAAGATGGTGTAACCTTGCACGTATAATCTAACAGTAGAGAGGTTAACACCTGACGTATCGGTCACCCAGACTGAAATCGTGGGGTCCAGACCGTTGTATGGCCAGTCGGGAATCGGGAATATATTACTCACCTCGGGAGGCGTTGGATCCGTGATAAACACTTCCCAATGGGAGGTCCCCATGTCTACGTCTCTGGGGTTGTCAACGAACAGATATGGACCGAGAGACGCGGTCACGATGGTCATATTTTCATTTTTCCCGGTGCTGTTAAGCCTTGCGTCGGTGACCACCACCCACTGCACGATGCCGTCGTCGCCCACGGTCTTATCGAAAATCACTTGGCCGTTGTCCTGAACCTCTATACTGGCATTAAGTGGCGCCCCCATAACCGTCTGGGTTTTCACATGGAGGAAGTTCTGGACGGTGAGGTTGGCCGCCTTGCCCGCGAAAGACAGATTAGCCTCGGAGAAGGTACTGTTGAGTAACAGGGGGTCGCCGTCGGACAGAACAGTGACATCAGTGGGGTTACTTTCAAAGGTCGAGTTTATGAAGCGCGGTCTGGAGCCGAAGCAATAGGCCCCCGAGCTGGTGCTGTTGCTGATGCTCGAGCTTATGACAAATGTAGGGAGGTCATATCTGATATAAAGCGTGTCCAAGCCGACTCGGCCGGTGTTTTCGAACGAAATATTTATCGGGATGTCCATAGAACCCCCACCGATGCCCGGAAGAAAGCTCTCTAATTCGCTGCGGAAAACCGAAGCGCTCAGTTTATCGCGGCTGTCAAACAGTCCGGGCCACACGAACTCGTTATCGCCGTCACATCCGATGTCCACTGTAACATTATAAGGATGTCCAATGAGTGAGAAATTCAATACATATACGTCGTATTTTCCATTGGTCTTATTGAGCCAGGCGATTCTGTCTTCGTAGATGACCGGGTGAGAGTCGCCGTTTGTTTTCGGTTCTATGTCTGTTTGAATCCCGGTGCTCATATCATACATACGCACGCTCCAGATGTCCTGCACCCTGTCATGGAAATAATAGACTATTCTGTTCTCATACATATGGGCGGCAAAGCTCTGCTCGACCTCGTTTGTTATTCTTTCCTCCGTACTGCCAATTTTATATTGATAAATTTCCCAGTTGCCATGCCTGTTGTCATGCCAGAGAATATAATTCTTATAAACGGATGGCGAGTACTGGATAGGAAGGTCATTTGTGACCTGGGTTAGCTTCCATTGGCTAATATTGAACAGGAAGATGTCAGAGTGTTCCTCTCCACCAGGAGAGCCCGAGTAGGAGTACCAGACTATCTTGTCCTCGTACATCCGCGGGGATAAGTCCTCCCGGTCGCTGGTGCTCAGTCTCGAAATCTCACCACCGCTGATGTTGAACATGTAAATATCATAGTTGCCGTTTCTCTCGTCGCTCCAGGCGATGTGGTCTCCGTAGATGGCGGGTTTCCATTGCGTTGCAGGATGCTCCAGCACGCACCACTCTGTGTCGTTGGAGGCCGTGTAGGCATATATGTCCAGGTTGCCCGACCTGAGGTCTGCCCACACTATCGTATCCTCCCAGAGCTTCGGGTTCAGCTGGGCGTTCGGATGGTCTGTTATGCGCACGAGCGCGGGGTCGTTCACAAGCTGCGGGGTTTCCATGTAATTGGGCACGCCATTACCGTTTGAATCAACAGAAAGGTTGTAGGCGTATATCTCCCAGTTACCATCCTTGTTGTCCTGCCAGACAAGCCAGTCCTTATATATCGTCTGCCCGACCTGGAAGTGACTGTCCTCTATAACGGGTTCGTTTCTGACTTCGTTGCCCTCTATCGCCATGCCCGCGGCCTTGAGCACAGCCCTCTTCGGAAGACGAATGCCATATCCGTCATGGAAGCCGCCGTCGACCTGGGTTGCCACCTCCTTTCCGCGACCGCTTTCAAAGACCTCGATTTCCAAATCCTCCGCATCGCCCATGTTGTAGATTCCATACATATTACCGTCAATCCGGCAGTTCTCGATGTACGGTCCTGAGGAGTAGATGTAAATCCCGTAATTGTTGGACGTGATATTCGTACTGCCTATCTCCGGTGCGGAGTTTGAACAGTATATGCCGTAGGAATTGTCAGAGACTTCAGAGCCGGAAATCATTGCGTAGGAGCCAGAGCAGTATATGCCGTTGTTGGAGTTGTGAACCGCACTTGAGTCTTCGAGAAAAGGAGACGAATCCGTGAAATGGAAACCATGTGTGTTCTCCTCTGCGGTACAGCCGGTTATCCATGCATTGGCTTCGGCAGTCAGTTTCAAACCCTGTATGTTGTATAAGAATTGTGTGCCTATGATGTTTGGTGTGCCGGAGATGGCATACATTCCATGTCTTCCGTTCTCGAACACGGTCGAGTTCTTGATTATTGGGCTTCCGGAGTCCGAGAATATGCCGTCGTAACAGAGAGTAATCGTAACATTTTCAATCGTGGGAGCGGAATTTTGGACGTTAATGCCAGACGATGTAAATTGCTCTAATCTGCTGTTAACCATTGTAAGAGAATCCGAGCGGACTTCTATACTTTTTAAATTTGACAGGGCGGAGTCTTCGATGAGCCCGGATGAGTCTTCCCCGTATTTCAGCAAGAAATCGCCCGGCTGTAGAGGTGCAACGGTGCTAATCGGAGCCAGTGTCGCATTTTTAATGTTCAGGTAACCGTCAATCACGGTTACAATCGGACTTTCGTCATTGAATGTCCAGAGTGAGGAATCGACCATTTCCAAAACCGCGCCGTCTTGGACGGTTACGTCCCCCTCTGCCACTATGGTCTTATCGGTGTAAGATTCGTTCGAGGACACAATATGGTCATTGGTCCACACTATCCAGTCGCTCCCGGCATCCGAAACCGTAATAATTACATTTTCATCGGGCGATAAGGTTGTGACATTCTCCCCCACCATCGAGCCGTTATCCGTTTTGAAGGCCATCAGCTTGTGCGGGGCGTAGGTTTCTGTCCTGTTCCAGAGAATCCTCTGCTGCCTGAAGGCCAGGGCTCCGGTGGTTCCGTTGGCGTCTGTTACGTCGGACGCACATACCCTGCCCTCCGAGTCGAATAATGAAACTCTGGAATCGTTCACCGGTTCCAGGGTTTGGTTCAGCACCGTCACATATGCCCAGGCGCCTATGTCCACATAACTGGATGTCATGACCGAAATGTTATTTAGATTCAAGGTGGAGTTAACTACGGCCGCGTTCGTGGCCCTCCTCAGCGTTATGTCGATGAGGTTTGATAAAGTGGAATTCACGATGACTGGATTGCACTCGTCAGCTCTTATGCCGTAGGTATTGCCTTCGATGGTGGACGAATCAATCCAGTGTATGAGGTCGCTATCCTGAAGCCATAAGCCGGTTTCTCCGTCAAGAACTTCGCAATCCAACATCTTCAGGCTTCCGCCCAGGTCGTATATGCCATACCTGCTAGACGATTGGAAGGTGCAGTTGGTCAGGTCGAGTAGTGAGTACATTGAGTAAATCCCATAACTGCAGGATTGGATGTTCAAATCAGACAGGTCAAGGGTGGAAGAGAGAGAATAAACGCCCCTTGAAGCCCCGGACACGCTCAGGTTGGATACCGCACTATTGGCCTGACCCGCATATAGGCCATAGTTCCTGATCAGAGAGAGAGAGACGTTACTGACCTGGCCGTTACCAAATGCCAGGTTGATGCCGTTGCGCGCCCATTCTACCGTCACGTTCTCGACAACCGGCTCGCTGTTGCCGTTGATTTCGATTCCGCAGCCGTCGGAATGGGTTATGTTGACGTTCTCGACGTGAACCGAATCCGAGGATATGCCCAGCTTGACCATCCATCTGAGTTCGAGGTCTGTCAGTTCTGCGGTGCAACCGGAATCAACCTGAATGTTCACCCTGCCGGGCATGAGGGGGTCTGTAGTTCCAATCGAGTAAATGTCGGAATCGGCTAACAATAGAGAGCCGTCCATGCACAGGATTTCGAGTGACGCACTCCGATTTGAAAGGAACATGATATCGCTCTCATTGACTGATAAATTTCCTCCCCAGTCCACAAGAACGTTGTCCATGGCTATGATGCGGCTCTGGCTGTATGATTCGAAGCCCGTTATCGTATGGTATTCCGCCCATACGTGAACGTCGCTCGGGTTTACGTCTACTTCGACCTCACAACAGCCGTCCGCAGCCAAAACCGTGGAATTCTCCCCATACCACACGTTGCCTTGCTCGAGGCTGAAGCCGATCACCCTGTGGGTGCCAAAATCAAAAGAGCCGGACGATGTGAGAAACCTCTCCCTGAAGCACAGCCCCACGACGATGCCGGAGGTGTTGGTAACGCCCACCGATGCCGGATTTCCTCCGTTGTCCAGTATGGAAACCGTGATGTTGTTCATCGGCGAACCCGTCGTATTCTTGACTGAAACATCCACGAACTGGCCCACTGATGCGTGCAATCCGAAGCTAATACTGATGCTTGACTCGTTTAGGGTAGTATTAAGAAACCCCGGGAAGGAATCGGTCACCGCCCTCAGGTCCATGGTGTTGGACAGCGTGGAATTGACAACGAGCGGCGAGCTGGAGTAGAGGTTTAGTCCCGTGTCGGTGGATGACGATATATTGCAGGATTCGACAACCGCATCCGAGTATCTCAGATTCAACCCTTGGGCATTTGAAAGGAACCGGCTGTTGCCGATGACCGGCGAAGCCGAATAAATGTAAACGCCGCTCGAGGTGCTGTTGGAAATCGTGTTGTTATCGAAAACGCAATCCACCAGGTACATTTCCACGCCCAGATAATTGCCCTGGAAGGTGCAATTTCTCACCACCGCCCCGTCCTTTCTCAACGAGAGAGCATAATAGTTATCCGTGAAGTCCATGCCCTCGAAGCTGGCATCCTGGGTCCGCACGGTTATGCCCTTGTACGAAGAGCTGAAACCGCAATCGGTTACAATGCTGTTGTTCAATCCCAGGGTCGAACCATCGAAGGCCTCGAAGCGGTAGGAAAAACCCGACTCGTTGGAACACATCAGGCTGGCGTCATCGGGGGTTAGGGGATTACCATCAAGATCCACCATGTTGAATCCCCCGTATACGTCTATCCAGTGCTCTCCGTTCTCGCTTAGGTTGAGCATCAGGGTGGAGTTGACCAATGTCAGGCTGCCGGAGGCCAGCACGGTGAGATTTCCTTCCAGGTATATGGTGGCATTTGCATAACTCTCGTCCGTGGACACGTTCCAGTCGCTTAAAAGGGTAAAGGAACCTTCGATCGGCATTTGCCCGGAAGACATGACAGTATCCAAATCTGAAGATACAGACGTCTGACCTAAGGTCGAAAGACCGACAATCAATGCTATGGCGATAACAACGCGGTTGCCCATCAAAGGGAATAATGTCTGCCAATTTACTTAAATGTTGTTGTAGATGGCATCGGCCACGGCCAGCGCCTTTTTTGTCTCCCCCACGTCGTGCACGCGCACGATGTCGGCTCCGTTTGCCGCGGCCAGCACCATTGAGGCCAGACTTCCTTCCCGCCTCTGGTCCGCTTCTCCGCCGGATATTTTGCCTATGAACGACTTTCTTGAGGTTCCGACTAGGACGGGCGCACCCAGTATCCTCAATTCGCCCAACCGCCCGATGATTTCCAGGTTGTGCTCCACTGTCTTTCCGAATCCGATTCCCGGGTCCACAATGAAATTTTCAGGTTTCACTCCCAGGTCTACCGCCCGCTCGATCTGCTCACCAAGATGGTCGACTATATCGTCCATCACGTCGCTGTAAACTGGGTCATTCTGCATTGCGCCCGGCTCTCCTAGCATGTGCATTATAACTACCGGAATACCGGCATCGGCCGCGACCTTAATCATGTCATCGTCACGAAGGCCGCCCACTACATTTACCATGCTGGCCCCGGCTTCGACTGCTTTCTTGAGCACTTCCGGTTTCCTTGTGTCTATGGAGATAGGCACATCCGAATCGGAAAGCGCCTCGATGACGGGAATTGCTCTGCCAAGCTCTTCTTCAAGGCTAACTGGCTCCGCACCGGGCCTCGTACTCTCCCCGCCTACGTCTATGATGTCCGCACCTTGTTCTATCATGTCTTTCGCATGCTCCGTTGCGATATCGTGATCGAGGAATTTGCCCCCGTCCGAGAAGGAGTCCGGGGTAACGTTCAGAATCCCCATGACAAGGGTTCGCTCTCCGAGCCTCAATTCCTTATTTCCACAGGCCAGTGTGCGATTTCTGGAAGCGGATGAGGTTTCGACGGCATCTTCGATTTTCTCAGCCATCTCTTTCAATCCGAAGGGCTGTTTTCTCAGTTTCCCTATGGCGATCTGGAATTGCCTCTCCGTGCCCATGATGAGCGCGTCCGTGGGCTTTGATAAATCAGATATGGCATCGTAAGAAATCGCCGCTTCACCGCCCACTGCCAGCATCTCCTGTTTGAGAACATTCGCGCCCCTGGGGTCAAGCTCACGGGTCATGAAGACGAGGTATCTTGATTTGGGTGCCATGATGTCGACGCCTTCTTGGCATACGCCGATTTCCTGCATGTCCTGTATGACTCTGTCTTGGGCACTCGCCGTCCGGAGGTAAAGCCTGCCTGACATCGAAGGGGAGAACAGGGCGTAAAATTTAAACTTTGCAGTGGTAGGGTTTGCGTCAAGAAAGACATGCCCTGCCTGTAAGGGCGGGGTTCGTGACGCACAAATCAGCTCCGATTCAACACCCCGTGTGTTAGCGCGGGGATATCTAAGCAATTGGTAAGAGATAAAAATAAGTACACACATGACTCTCAAGGCTTTGGCAATGAACCTGAAATATTTGAAAAGGGCATGGAGATACAGATAAACATGACGGAAATTTTAAAATGGCAACCGGAAATTCCTTTGCCCCAAGACGCGGTCGGACGCATCTCGCAGTTACTCAAAGAAGGAGAAGTGATGGTGTACCCGACAACGACCTTATACGGATTGGGAGCTAGCATATACTCCGAAGCCGGAATGAAAAGGCTGTGGGAGTTGAAGCGAAGACCCGCGTACATGCCCTTCTCCGTGATGGCAGCGGAAAAGGACATACTGAAATTATGCTCCGTCCCGGATATTGCCAGGTCGTTTATTGACTCCCATGACATCTCCATCACCGCCATCCTCCCGGCGCTGGATCCTGCCCCCGAATCCGCGGTTTACAAGGGAACGTTGGCTCTCCGACTACCCTGCTCGAAGCTCTGCAACTCTATTGTCGAAGCCATAGGGCCTATCACCGCAACCAGCGCCAACGTGCACGGCAAAGGCGCACCGGTCACAGTCGAAGAGGCAAGAAAACAGCTGGGAGACGATGTTCCCCTCTACATTGACGGCGGTATGCTGGCAGGAACGCCGACCACGCTGGTAGATTTTACAGGTGAATCGCCGAAAATACTTAGGGAGGGTGCGATTTCCGCACAGGAGGTGGCGGAGCTCTATGGACGGTGACGCCAGGGAGAAATATCTCAAGGCCGGCAACATAGCCTCCAAGGTCCGTGATGAGACCAAGTCCATGATTACGGAGGGTGCGTTACTTCTGGATGTAGCCGAGTTTGCCGAATCCGAGATTGTGCGGCTGGGGGGCCAGATTGCATTTCCGATTAACATATCCATAGACAGCAACGCAGCTCATTTTACCCCTCATTCAAACGACAAGTTAAGATTTAAGGTCGGAAATTTGGTGAAGCTCGACCTAGGTGTGCATGTGGACGGTTACATCGCGGACACGGCCCTCACGGAGGAGGTGTCCACAAATCGCTGGCAGGACCTCATCATTGCTTCTACCATGGCACTGGACATGGTCATAGATACTGTCAAATCCGGCATCAAGACGGGCGAATTGGGCACGGTGATTGAGGGGGTGATAGAATCGAGGGGGTTCTTGCCCATCAGCAATCTATCCGGCCACGCAATGAAAAGGTATAATCTGCATGCGGGTGTGAGTGTACCGAATGTGTCGGACAAATCCGTGGATAAGCTGACGCCCGGAATGGTCGTGGCCATAGAGCCTTTCGCCACCAACGGGGCAGGCAGGGTTGCGGGTCGCAAGAGTGGAAACATATTCAGACAGATAAGGGACAGACCTTTGCCGAATTCCGAGCTGAACGCGCTTTTTGAGATTATTAAAACCGAATTCAAGGGCCTGCCTTTCTCGGAGAGAAACATAGCCAAGCATGTGAAAAATTCAGACAAGATGCTGAGAAAGCTTCTGAAGCAAGGTGCGGTATCCACATATCCGGTCCTCAAGGACGTGAAGGGCGGCATGGTGTCCCAGGCGGAGCACACTCTTATCGTAACAGGCGATGGTTGTAAGATAACGACCAGATGAAGTTAGAGTCTCAGTTCCCCCTCTTTCATCACAACGACATTGTCCACTGTCACGGTCGGATTTTTTATTACCCCGACGAGGTGAACCGGACACTTGATTGTGCCGCCAAAGACAGAATTGTCCCCGAACCCTACGTTTACGGTGCCCTGGACCTTGGAGTCCTCCAGCACTCTTCCTATTATCTTCGCGTTCGGGTTCAGGCCCATGCCGAACTTGGCAACGTTACGACCGTGCTTTCCCGCTCTGTTCAGCTCCTTTACCACCTCTTGGGCACCGGTGATGCGGGTCGCATATCCGTCCTTCACCAATACTTTGACCGGGTTCAGCAGGGTGTCTATAAAACTACCGTCGAACATCAACGTGCCCTCGGCCGAGCCCTCAACCGGTGAAATGAACAATTCCCCGGCTGGCAGGTTGGTGAAATCGCCCCTTCGATGACATATGCCGCTGTCCTCGGTGATCCAGTTCCTTCCCTTGAGGCTCATCGTTAGCTCAGTACCCAGGTCTGACATTATCTTCAATGACTTGCTTCTCCTGACCTTTCTGGCCACCCGCAAAATCGTTCTCCTTATCTCCCTGAAATCGGCGGTCATTCCCCCCTCGTTCATCATCTCTTCCGTGATGCCTGGCATAGTAGCGATTCTGGCGCCCGCTTTGGACGCTCTGCGCCTGGCCATTGTGTGTGACAGTGTCTTGTCCGTGGCGATGACAATGACGTCCATCTCCTTCATTAACCTCGCTATTGGAATGGGAGGTTCCTCTCCCTCTGTCTTCAGATCAGGTATCTTAACCAGTATGGTCTCCGCGCCAATGTCCAAAGATGCATGATAAAGTGATTGGGCGATGCCCTCCCTGGAATCGTCCGTGAGCACGAGTACTTCTTCTCTTTTTTTCACGTTTAGGCATGTCTCAATGGTCACTTTTGCCCCGTCAACCGTTGTCATATCTCTCAGACTGGAATTGAAGGGAACAGATAAAAACGTTTGGATTTGGAATTTACCCCAATATACAATTCAATTTGTAGATACTAATTAATTAATATAACCTCTATCTTAATCCTGGTTCGAATGTCTGATTTGAAGCAAGCGCTGAAGGACCTGGCTGACGGGAAGCCAGTATTCGCCTACGATGCCGATGGGAGGGAAGAGGAAACCGACATTATATTGGCTTCGGAGTTTGTCAGGCCGGAAGACGTCAGATTCATGCGCCAGAACGGTGGTGGGTTGATATGCGCGACCGTGACAGATAAATTAGCCAAGAAGTTGGACCTGCCTTTTCTGGTGGACGTATTTAAGGCTGCGGAATCCCGATTTCCCGTTCTTAGAAATTTCCTGCCAGATAGTCTACCTTATGATACTAAGTCCGCTTTCTCTCTGACCATCAATCACAGAAAGTGTTATACGGGCATTACCGATAAAGACAGAGCCATGACCATATCCGAGTTCGGAAAGCTCGTTGGGGAAGTGAATAACGGCTTGGATACGTCGTTAACGGCAGAACTTTTTACTTCAAATTTCAGAACTCCCGGACACGTTTTCCTGCTTCGGACCTCCGAGGAAATCCTGAAGGATAGATTCGGGCACACGGAGCTGTCCACGGCGCTCTGCATAATGGCAGGCCTAACGCCTTCGGCCGCAATCTGCGAGATGATGGGTGATGATGACAATGCACTTTCCAAAGAACTATCCAGGGAATTTGCCGAGTCGAACGAGTATCAGTTTTTGGAGGGGAAAGACATAGTGGAGGCTTGGAAAGAATGGTGCGAGTGATGGCAACGGGTGTGTTTGACCTTTTACATTTGGGGCATTTACATTTTCTGGAAGAGGCCAGGAAGCTGGGTGATGAACTGGTGGTCGTCGTAGCCACAGACAAGACCGTAAGGGAGCAAAAACACGAACCCATCACGTCCGAAGAGATGAGATTGAAGATGGTCAAGAGTTTAAGACCGGTGGACCAGGCCGTTCTCGGCAGGGAAGGGGACATGTACGAAATAGTCAGGGAGATCAAGCCGGACATAATCGCACTTGGACATGACCAAACCCATGACTCCGAGAGGATAAAGAAAGACCTGAAAGACCGCGGTATAAACGTGGAGGTTGTCAGGCTGCTTCAGCTCGACCATGACCTGGACGGCACCAGAAAGATCATCCAGAAGGTGATTGACTGGCATCTCTTCCGCGAGAAGATGAAGAAGGTGGAGGACAAATGAAGAGAATAGGTATAGTCGATACCACATTCGCAAGAGTTGACATGGCCTCTGCCGCGATTGACGAACTTAAAAAGACCGGCACCGGTTTCAGGGTCGAAAGATACACGGTTCCCGGAATCAAGGACCTGCCAGTCGCTGCCAAGAAGCTGATCGAAGAGAAGGGGTGCGACATTGTCATGGCCCTGGGAATGCCCGGTGCAGCCGAGATAGACAAGGTGTGCGCTCACGAGGCGTCTACAGGTCTCATACAGGTTCAGGTGCTGACAAATCGTCACATTATCGAGGTTTTCGTCCACGAGGACGAGGCGAAGGACGAGAAAGAACTCGGGTGGCTGGCCGAAAGAAGGACGAGGGAGCATGCAATAAACGCCTATGACCTGTTGTTCCGACCCGATAGATTGCAGAAAATGGCGGGCACCGGCCAGCGTCAAGGATTCGAGGATGCGGGGAGTGTGAATTACTAATAAGGATTAATGAAAGGGAGGTAGATAAATGAACATAGGAATAGTTGTGAGCGAATTCAATTATGACATCACCATGGTGATGTTGGAACGGGCAAAGGCACACGCGGATTTCCTGGGTGCGAAGGTCGTCGAGACCATTCACGTACCGGGCGTATACGACATGCCGTTAGCCGTCAAAAAACTGCTGAAGAAGAAGAACATCGACGGCGTTGTGACGCTCGGCGCGGTAATCGAGGGCGAGACCGACCATGACGACATTGTCATAGGCCAGTCCAGCAGAAAGCTGACCGATCTCAGTGTTGAATTCGACAAGCCGGTGGGACTTGGCGTTACGGGTCCGGGCATGTCCCGGCTTCAGGCAGAGGAGCGCGTGGAAAGGGCCAAGGCTGCAGTGGAAAGCGTCGTCAAGATGCACAAGAGATTGAAGTAGCCGGTTGTAGATAACATGGAGCTAAAGCCCATCGGCATAGTGCATTCGCCATACAAGACCATGAGCGACGCACCCGTCCAGCCGAGTTTCTCCGATGATGAAGGGGAGATTGAGATATTCGAGGAATACGCCGATGGTTTGAAGGACATCGAGGGCTTTTCGCACATCTGGGTCATATTTCAATTTCATAAATCCGAGGGGTACGGGCTTCATGTCACACCATACCTGGATGACGAATTGCGCGGCGTGTTCGCCTGCAGAGCTCCCAGAAGACCGAACCCCATAGGCATGTCCTTGGTAGAGCTGGTGGAGCGCGAAGGCAATATTCTGAAAATCAGAGGGCTGGACATGCTCGACGAAACACCAGTGCTCGACATCAAGCCTTATGTCGGTGTTTTCGACGAAGACACAAACGTTCGGATAGGCTGGCTGGAAGGAAAAGCCAATGGTGGCAGGGAAAAGAAGGGCGGATGATTCTTCTCATAGAATCGTGAAAACGTGAGGGTCCGGCTCACCGATGATAGGGCTAGTTTCGCTCCTTCCTGAACCGTCAGTTGCTTGGATGTAATATTGAATCGTTGACCCTGAGGTCTGGCCAGGTATGAACGCTCTGTACTGGTCCCTATTTACATATGACATCGGGAGTACATTGAAAAATATATCAGTAGAGAGTTTCCAGTAAACGTCATAGGTGTTCAGAGGGTTCATGCTGTATGCGGTTATATTCGCGGTGATTTCTATCGGGGTACTGTCAGGTTGCGGCTGAATAACGGGATAATGCTGAATGTAGAGCATTCCGAGGTCGGGTATGCCCTTGGCCCTGCAATGAAGTGCGTCCGTAGAATCCCAGGGCGCGGAACCGAGCTCAGTGAAACCGAGGACCTCGTACCCGGGCATAGCCGTTTGGTAGGATGCAATTGCAGCAGCGTCCCATGCGCCACCTGTAATTGGTACCAAAACCTTGTTGTTCAGTATCAGGCAGTTGGTGTACGGTTCATCATTGGGTGTCCAGACGCGATATATCTCGTACGGTGTGCCGTAAGATGAGGTGTAGGTTGAAAAATTTGCCACTGCACTCTCTATATGGAAATACCGGTCATGGGCGGGTGGGACCTCGCGAACCATTATCTTGTCCACATCCAGATACTTCGCCCAACAATCGATGTGTGCTATGTACTCGCCATTCGCATCCGGCACGGTATGATATAAATCGATACCCAGATGGTCATAAAGCAATTGGTCGACCTGCGCCTTGGTATATCCCAGATTCTCGGATAAAACCAGGTCGGTGGAAATGGAAATCCCAAGACCGTCGGTCATGTAATTACCACCCGTGTGTTCTATGTTCATGAAATCAAGAGGTACACCGAGATACCCGCTTGCGACACTGGGTATGTTATTATCGTCGGGACGTGCCGGTCGATTGTATGTGAAATCCACTATCCCGATGTCATCGTTTCCGTCAGTGATCCACCACGGACCATAATCCCTTGTCCAGTGGCTGTTGGATGGAGCGATTATCCACTCGCAATTAGACAGATTCACACCGTTGCTGCCGTAATTGGAGATGGCCGCATCCCTGGTGGCAATATTTGCTACGATAGTGTATACCGTGTCGTTTTCCGCCATCTCGGTCACGACCGAATAAGGTAACCCGAGGGGATAACGGATGAGAACGCCCTGCATCCGTTCGAATTCGGCGATATTACGAATAGGTGATGTCGTTGTTGTTACAATGACCCAGATAGTGTCCGCAATCGAATGTACCCAGTAGCCTTTACCCGGCTCCATGGTCACACTGGCTAGATCACTAGAATCTTGAATTAAATATGGATTTGCGGGATCGGCTACGGCGACCATATCCACCATGTCAAGGGGAAGAGTATCTATGGCACTTATCGGGGTCAGCGACGGATATCCCACGAGATTCCAACCTGCGTAAAGGGGAATGACTATGATGTCCGCTTGGGTACCTTCAACGTTCAGAGTGCAAGCCTCGGTGACTTTGAGCCAGACGCCCATTTTATGGTCAATGTCCCACAGCTCATCCAATGAATCCGACCTTAAAACCGAGTTCGACTCCCAGGGGGATAATGGGTCAGTGGCATTGTACCACATCGCATACTCCCACTGTCCAGAAATTGAACTGAATACCGCGTCGATGCTGGTATTGTCCTGAATAACAGGAAGGGATATGAGATTCCACCCAATTGTAAGGGAGAGAGGTATTATATCAGGAGTATTTCCATAGACCAGGATATCATCGATTCTCCACCCCTGGTCGTTGGAATTTCGGCTATCAGCTCCTGCGTCCCACCTGATGTTTATTGTGTCGCCAATGTATGAACCAAGGTCATAGGTGACATTCTCCCAGCCGGAACTGTGACCGTAAATATCTTCACCAATCAGGGGATTATTATTTCCATTCCTTGTAGGGCCGTCATACGGCGGTGTTGGCGTTATCAATACCCAGGGACCGCCGGTTCCGGAATTGGACAGCTTCACGTTTCCTCCGTCATACAACCGAGCATTGGATTCGAAATCTCTCCAGTGCCAGAAGGAAAGTTCCGCATCGAGTGCATTCGATGGAATCACGATGTCGGGGGAGATGAGCCAGCTGAGACCACCAGCGCCTGGGTCCAGATAGTTGCCGTTACCGAAATCCCAAGAGAATGAACCTGATTGCGCACCGTTTGATTGAATGGTCCATGCTGAGGACCCAGCATCCTGCCCAGTCGTATAACCCGGGTCACCTGATTCCACATCATCGGAGAAGAAGGTGGTCATTCCTCTGCCATCCCTCTCGGGAATGCTGTCCAATCCATTTTCTTCTTGCCCTGATGTCCCAGGTACTGGCTCATTTACGCCATATACTCCGGTTTCCGTTACGGTAGCGGCAGATTCGGAGGTATCTATCCCGCCAAAAGAAAAAATCGGCGATACAATCAAAACGAAAGTTAACAAAAGACACAGAGCCCACCTGCTAGTTTTCAACATAATATAATCTCCTTACAATCTATATATTAGTATCATAAATCATCTTAAATAAGTTTTGGTCAACCACCCAACACCCGAAACGTTCAATACACCGCAAGCCATCTCCCAAGCATGACCTCAATTTTGCTGAAGAATGCCAGTCAATTGGTCACTCTTTCTGGCGAGAACCATAAACCTCGGGCGGGAGAAGGGATGAGCGACCTAGGGGTAATAGAAAACGGCTCCGTGTGGGTAAGCCACGGTCAGATAACGGCAGTGGGCGCGTCCGATGACGTGGAACACGATGCCGAGACCATCATTGACTGTTCGGGCAAGACGGTCATGCCCGGTTTTGTGGACCCGCATACGCACTTGGTCTTTGCGGGCAGCCGTGAAAAAGAGCTGGGCATGAAGCTTCGGGGAATGACTTACATGGAGATTTTGCAGTCCGGCGGGGGCATACTGAGCACTGTGAAGGCAACCAGAGAGGCCAGCAAGGAGCAGCTGCTCGAGCAGAGCCGGAAAAGAATGGACACGATGATGTGTTTTGGAACCACCACTACGGAAGCAAAGAGCGGCTACGGTCTGGATAAAGAAACGGAGCTCAAAATGCTCGAGGTAATTAAAGAACTGGATACCGCTCATCCGATGGACATTGTGCCGACCTTTCTCGGGGCCCATGCGATACCTGAGGAGTATGCCGGCCGGAGTGAGGATTACATAAAATCATTGATAGACCTACTTCCCGAGATCAAGGAAAAGGAACTGGCCGAGTTCTGCGACGTGTTCTGTGAGGACGGTGCCTTCAGCTTGGAAGAATCCAAATACCTGTTACTTGCTGCCAAGGACCTCGGTCTCGGAGCCAAGATTCACGCTGACGAGATAAAGAACCTCGGAGGAAGCAGTCTGGCCGCCGAGCTTGGCGCGATATCCGCGGAGCATCTGGCAGTTACTTCGGAGGATGACATGAAAGCCATGGCCGAGGTCGGCGTGATAGGTCTGCTGTTACCCGCAACTCCCTATTCTTTGATGCAGAACCAATATGCCGATGCCAGAAAGATGATTGAGATTGGCGTTCCCATTGCGCTGGCCACCGACCTGAACCCGAACTGCTGGACGGAATCAATGCAATTCATTATATCTCTGGCTTGTTACAAAATGAAAATGACGCCTGAAGAGGCGATAGTTGCCGCGACCATCAACGCAGCCTTTGCAATCGACCGTGCCGAAAAAGTGGGAAGCATCGAAGTTGGGAAACAAGCCGATTTAATTATATTAGACGTGCCTAATTATGGGCACATTCCTTATCGTTTTGGCGTGAATCACGTAGAAACGGTAATCAAGTCCGGCAGGATTGTCGTGGGGTGAATGGTTGAGGGTGCTGGTCCTCCTTTCTGGCGGTATAGATTCCCCTGTCGCGGCCTTTTTAATGGCCGAGGCCGGAGCCGAGGTTCACGTCCTTCATATGGATAACGTGCCCATTTGCGATGCAAACAAGCCGGTAGAAAAAATCGTAGAGCGTTTAAGGAAACTCACCACTCAGGAAATGCCTCTTTGGGTAGCACCTCACGGAAAGGTCAACCTTAGCCAGATAGGGCAAACAAAGAACCCTCACGTCCGTTGTGTATTATGCAAACGCTTCATGCAGAGGGTGGGAGAGGCCCTTGCCAGAAGAGAGAATTGCGAAACCTTGGTAATGGGCGACTCCCTGGGTCAGGTGGCCAGCCAGACGCTCAGGAACATCATGGTGGAGCAGGAATCCGTGACCATTCCCATTCTCAGACCTTTAATAGGATTAGATAAAGAAGAAATTATAAAAATAGCAAAATTTATTGAGACTTATGAACTGTCCATCGAGAACATCGGGGAATGCGGAATACTGCCTAAAAAACCAAGTACCCATGCACATATAGAAAAAATCAGGGAAGCGGAAGCGGAGATGGATGTCAGCGCAATGGTATCAGAATGTTTGGAGGCTGTCAAAAAGTTATGACATTAAATATCCAGTCTGGCCAAAATCTCCTTTGCCATGTCCACATCGTTTAGGGTGAACATGTGAATTCCGGGTGCGCCGACCTCTTTTAATTCCTTACATAGTCCCTCGGTGAATTCCAAGCAGAGGCTCCTGGCCGAATCATTTGACGCGCCCTTCAATTTTTCTTTTAGATGCTCTGGAACGTTAGCCCCGAAAGTGAACTCTGCCGCATCCACATGCTCCATGCAGGTCACGGGTCTGATGCCCGGTATGATTGGAATATTGATGCCCTTTTTCCTGAGTCTTTCTATGTAAACAGCGTATGTCTGGGCACTAAAAACCATCTGAGTAATTCCGAAGTCCGCACCTGCCTTGGTCTTCTCATTCATAATAAACAACTCTTTTTCGAGGTCTTCGGCCTCGGGATAGCATGCCACACCTATGCAGAAATCCGTTTTGACACCCCCTCTGTAAGGTTCAGGGTCATCGGTCAGTCCCAGATATCTGCCTTGGTTCATATCGGAAATCTGTTTCACCAGCTCGCATGCGAATATGTTATGCGTCTCGGAATTCGGAGTCTTTTCCGCCTCTCCGGGAAGCGGGTCTCCGAGAACTGCCAGTATGTTCTTCGTGCCAAAATACATGTGGTCCACGAGAAGGTTCTCCACTTCGCGGCGGTTCATGTCCCTGCATCGAAAGTGAACCAGTGCATTCATCTTATATCTTTCAGAAATCATGTAGCCGATCGGCACTGTTCCACCGCGCATGCTGCCCATGGCTCCCTTGGTCACGCTGATGAAATCTATCGGAAGTTGGCTTAGTGCTTCCAGCTTGTCCAGGATGATGTTTGGTGACCTCCCGTTTCTAGGTGGAAAAACCTCGACGCTATGCGTGAACGGTTTCCTGGCCAGTATCTCCGTAATCTTCTCGGGCGCGAACATCAGACCTATATTTGAGGGGCGGGGATAAATGTTGTGGGTGGTGAGTACTTAATTTAATAATGATATCTTACAAAAGATTCTCGGTTCTCATTTGATAAACAATATATATATCCTATTGACATTCTAGACGGAATAATGAATCGATGATATAGCAAAATTAATTTGGTGGTAAACGATGGAAAAAAGGACAACCCATAAAAAAAAGGTGTGTTTGCTGGGGGATTCCGCAGTTGGTAAAACCTCCCTCATTCGGAAATACGTGCTCGATGAGTTCAGTGACGCCTACCTTACTACAATTGGAACAAAGACTAGCAAAAAAAAGATACTTTTAGAGTTTCCGGAAAATAATATGAAGAGTAATGTTACCCTTATGATATGGGATATTATGGGTCAACCCAGTTTTAGGAACATCCTCAAAGAGGCATATTTTCACGGAGCTAACGGGGGAATTGTGGTCTGTGATTTAACCAGGAAAGAGACATTGGAAAATATCTCTGAATGGGTAGAAACCCTTACAAGTGTGGTTGGAGATATTCCTTTGGTATTTATCGGAAATAAACACGACCTTGATCAACAGGCAGAGTTTGGGCTTGAGGATATAGAAAATGTAGCAAAAAAGTATGGTGACCAATCTTGCTTTCTAACCAGCGCAAAAGATGGAAGAAACGTTGACACAGTTTTTACCACCATCGCTAGAGAAATGTTGAAACCCACAGAATGAGAGATTCCAAGAGTTAGAAAACGTCGGTCTGATATACAATGTCGACGGGAGTGAGTGGAGACTACATTAATGGTGAAGAAAAAGAAGCGCTCTAAAAGCATCTTAACGCAGCTGGAAAAAACAAAAAAAACAATTAGTGAAGCGCAGAGAATGGGTGCTAACGTCAAGAAAGCTGTAGAATTGCTTCTTACGGCAGGAAAAGCAATTGAAAACAATCGAGAATCCGAAGCCGTTAAAATTCTGAACGAAATAAACTCAGTTATTAAAAAATCGAAGAAGAGTAAACGATTGGAAACCATGATATTTAATACTCTACCAACAATTGAAGAGGCAAAAAAAGTTGGTGCCGATGTAAGCGATGCGGAAGAAGAACTGGATAAAGCACGGAAGGCATTGGAAGATGAGAATTTTGGTACCGCTCAGCAGCTCATTAATATGGCCAGGAGAGAGGCGGATGATGCAAAACGCTATATAACCACGAAGGAGCAGATTTTGGAACTGGCCCCAATGATGGAAAGCGCCAAAAGGAGGGGCGTTGACATCACCGAATCCACACAGGTTTTGCTTCTGTCATGGGAGGCGCTCGAGAAGAAAAATTACGGTGTGGTCAAACGTCATATCAAAGACACAAAGGCCGTGTTAAAAATTGCTGAAGAACATAAGAGTTTTTCAGATTCCATTATAACCGTAGAGGAACGAGTCAAGGCGGTACAAGAGGCAGGCATGGATATATCAGATATGGTGCAGCCCCTCAGGGATGCCAAAGAGGCTCTGGCACAAAAAAATTATTCAGACGTAAAGAAAAATGTGAACAAAATAAAGAGATACATCGATAAAATCATTTTACAACGGGAAGCGGGTCTGACATTGAGAACCATACAACAGTTCATCAGACAGGCAAAGAAAGCGGGGCTGCATTCGGCTGAACTGGAGGGCATCTTCGATAGGGCGTCCATCGCCCTGGAAAACGGGAATTTTTCAGAGGTTCAGGGTATAGAAATGGATGCGAAAAAAATTGCGAAAAATCTGAAATTATTCGACAAACTTAGCACAACGGAGGTCAGTACCCTGGATGAAGAGATGGTCCAGAGCCTTGGTCATTGGATACAACAAGAAATAAACGATTCAAAGGAAATGATACACACCGTAAAAGAAAGGGGTGTTGAAACTTCAAACGTTGAAGGATTGATTTCAACGGCCGAAACAGCTTTGGCCGAAAATAAAATCAAAGAGGCCGTAAGAGTCATGCAAGATGTACGAAGAACATTGGAAGGTGGGGACATCTCGGTTCAAGGTACACGGGCTCAGGGTGATGTAGAGAATCTAAACAAAAAAATGCTGGAAGCTATGGAATTTGGCGTTGATGTTTCGGAAGCGGAGTCCGGACTAAAAATTGCCATGGAAATGATTGACCAGGGAAATCTCATCGGTGTTGATGAAATCATTGCTAAGACAGATAAGACATTAAATGAGCATATTCATTCGAAGTTAGAAGGCAAATATCCGAAAATTAACCTTTCCATGAGTGAGTTGGGGCTCGAATCTGAAAAATGGAACAAGTGCCTGGTTGGAATATCTAACACTGGCAGTACAATTGCGAAGGATATTGACCTGACTTTTTCGGGTGATGTAGAGGTTAAGGGCGTGGAAATTATCCCTAAG
>DAOVAY010000098.1 GCA_030670795.1 Methanobacteriota archaeon
GGACAGACAATGGCATTGAAGTCTTCGTCAAGGGATTCAGCACAGTGCTCGCACTTTTCGGCCTTCTCTTCAATAACAGCCCCGCACTCAGAGCAAATTACCTTATCATCTTTGGTATGCCCTCTCCTTGCCATGTTTTAACCGCCAGATATGACAATACCTAGTATCCACTATATGCAATTGCATTATCAATACTCTATAATATACTTTTCTTCTCAAAGCTCCTTTGTAAAGTTGTATGGCTAATGACAAACTGATGTCAAACCGACAGGCTTATGTCCTCTCTTCCTATTTCTTTCTACATGGCACTCTTCATCATCCGCTATGGCGAGATAGGGCTGAAGAGCAAGGCTGTTAGGAGACGGTTCGAGTCTGCCCTGAAGAGAAACATCACTTCCAGGTTCATAGAAAGGAAAAGGGAATGTAGGATAGAGCTGGAATGGGGTAGGATATTCCTCTGGTCGGATGATGTCCGGACAACTGAAGAAATTCTGAAAAAGATATTCGGAATTGTGTCCTTTAGTCAGGCTGTGGAATGTTCCGCAGACAAGGAGGACATATGCAAATTGGCGATTGACATTTCTAAGCCTTTGTTCAAAGAAGGAATGAGCTTCTGCATCAAGGCACGGAGGACCGGAGAGCACGAATATACTAGCATGGACCTTGGAAGGGATGTAGGCTCAGCGGTGTACCTGGCCAACGAGGAGTTAAACCCCAGTGTGGACCTCAAGAACCCGGACTTGACAATTTTTGTGGAAGTTAGGCAGAAAAGGGCCTTCGTGTTTTCAGAGATTATTCCGGGACCCGGCGGTATGCCTCTTGGCACTCAAGGAAGGGTTCTGGGTTTGGCTTCGGAAGAAAAAGACCTTGCAGCATGCTGGCTAATGATGAAGAGGGGTTGCAGAGTGATACTGGCCACGGAAAACGAGGAACTGGCCGCAATATTGGAGCCCTGGGACCACAAACTCAGAATAGTTAAACCTATAGAATTGTCCGAAATGGAAAATCTGGCTAGTGAATTGGGGGCAGAGGGCATCGCCCTCGGCTGGGATCTGAAGAGGTTTGAAACGGAGAGCGATAGGATAACAGGATTGTCCATCCCTCTGTTCTATCCTCTGATAGGAATGAGTTCGAGTAATATTGAGGATTTGCTGAAGGTCATCAAAACCTGACCTACTTTATCTTCTTGTCGTGGGCCCTTCTGGATGGTCTGGCCTTTTCCACGCCCTTGCCCTTTTTATGCATGGCTCTTCCGCGTTTTCCGGCGGAGGTCAGACCCCTTTCCACCCTTCTCCTGTGCTGACTGTCACAAATCCAGTTGATTTTTGAATCCGCTTTGATAACCGGATGATGCGGGTCCACGAGAATAACCTCGTAGTACTTGCTCTTACCATCCTCGCCAACCCAGTAAGAGTTGAGCACCTCGAGGTTCGGATAATGCTTGGAAGTGCGCTCCTCTGCGATACGCTGGATGCTCTTTGACATGGTAATCTTGCTGATTCCCTTTCGTTTGGCCCTTCGACCGCCCCTTATTCTCGGTTTGCGGAGTCCTCCCCTGCGAACCCTGGCCCGCACGATGACATAGCCCTGTTTGGCCCTGTACCCCAAGGCCCTGGCTCTATCCAGCCTTGTCGGGTGTTCCACCCGAACAAAGGTTCCCTGCTTGCGCCACTCAATCATCCTGTGCCACTGCAACTCCTTCACGTAAGAATCGGCCGGTTTCTTCCAGGCAGCACCAATGTGCGCATACATACCTGGAGATTTGGGCATTTCCCTGGGCGTACCTTTAGGTTTTGACTTCGGTGTATCGACGCCAGCTTTCTTGGTCGGTTTTTTAACCGCCGGTTTCTTAGCTTCCGGCTTTTTAGTCTCCGGATTTTTAGTCTTGGTCGCCTTACTAATCGACGCTTTCTTAGAATCATCTGAAGGCTTCGCGGCTTTTGCCTCCTTCTTTGTCTCATTCTCAGCCTTTTCGGCTGTTTTATCGTCTGGCATTGATTCACTTCCTTTCGGATGTTTACGGATTCACCCGTTTCTCCGCCATGCACCGTGCGCATTCCCGCATAACAACTCGAAGCCAAAAGCTTCGGGCTTTCAGGTGTATGACTTTTAAACACAAGCTTACAGCCCAGAAGGCTGTTAGGTTGGGGCACATTTCCGACGGGACGTATCCCGTGACTGTGAGCTCGGGGAAACTGGTCAGCGTATAAAAAATTATGGATACTGTGTTTTGATTCATTATCAGGAATGTCCCGAATGAAAACTGGAGTATTAAGACCTTTATTACCAATCAACTATCCAAAGGGTATCAAATGGTACATGTATCAAATACCCTTCGCCAGGCTTCATTATGTAGTTTGGTCCAACTTCCTTTAACCTATACGGGGAGCTGGAATCAAAAACCTCTACTTCATCTGCACCCGTGCCCCAGAGGGCGTCCGCAACCATTGTTGTATTATCCAATGAAGGATATCCCACGAGGTTCCAACCGGCAAGAAGTGTAATGGTTGTCGAAACGGGTTTTACTCCTTCACCGGCGGTTAATACGCCATCTCCATCATTGCTTGTTAAATGTATCCAGATTCCCATTGCGTTGGATACTAAGGGCATGTCGTTTAATGACGGAGGCCTATGGATCGAATAGGATTTCCAGTGATCGTCTGTATCGCTGGCATCATACCACTGGATATAATCCCAAGTTGTTCCGCCATCGCCCCATCTGGCGTCATCGAATACGGTAAGTACATCACCGTTTACGTCCAGTGGTACGGAAATGAAATACCAATTGTCGCCGTTCGTATTTAACGGTTGAGCGGCTCCTTCACACACGTCCCAGGTTTTCCAATTGAATGGACCGGCCTCGGGCGGAGTGCCGTCAGCGGGAATACCGACGTCGTCAGCCCCATTTTGCGCATTGGCAATCCAGTAAAATTTCGAGGGTTTGGGTCCGGGATTGGCTTCCGGTGTCCAATCGTAATAACCGTCAACGCTGGTGTCTGTTCCGAGATAATTCCAGCTTTCGCCGGCATTCGTAGAATAAAATAGGTCC
>DAOVAY010000015.1 GCA_030670795.1 Methanobacteriota archaeon
CAATCGGCAATGTCTTCATCTTCTCCGGAATATTGCTCATACTAATGCTTGGCTTCCTTGGAATTCCATGGATCATAATCTCGATCGCGGGATTCGGCAGCGCCATCCTGTTCTTCATCAAGCCCTATGATTCCAGGTATGTTTACAAAAGCAAGTCCTGGACGATAACTCATTGACTGGTTCAGTTAGCAGGGCCGCATGAAAAGGATGTCTTTACCATGAGTTAGGATGTAATAGACTATGGCTGTGAATACAATAAGGAATCCTAATCTGAATATCGAGGTAATGGCCAGTTCCTTTGCTTTGTATTGCTTTTTGGACACTGTATAATTTACCAGAGTTCTCGGGTCCTTGACTGTGATTTCCATATTGATGAAATTGTCAGAGGCAGTATAAATATAGATTGGTACAGTCTTTTGTGAAGTCTTAAATATCACGCAATCAATTAAGGGGGAGCCCTGCGATATTCTCTTTTTGCAGCTCACTGCGCTGGCTCGGGCTCAAAAAAGAGAATCTCGAAAAAGAGAAAAACTCGCCCTCACCTGCTCGCTCGCTGAGCGTCGGTTGGCCGGGTGTTCTCTGATGTAGGGGGTGGAGGAGAAATGGCTGGCTGGCTACCTCCTAGATGTGGCACTCTGATAGGGCGCCCTAAATCTTATTATAAGACCCGTACATTCACTTGGGGGACGAGCAAAAATATATCTGAGTTCAATTTCAAGTACAGGGTCTTTCTGTATGTATAAAGGGAGGTATATGAAAATATCTTTTTCTGGAGCTGAGTTATTTCTTTCCTATCTCCATGGAAAGATTACCCTAGATGAGGTAATCGAGCATGAGGCCTACAGAGTTGTATTTAGTCATGGAAAGTACTACGGTAATGAATTAACTAAACAAGACATTGAAAATGCACTGAAAGGAAAATCAACCCCATTTTATGGATTACAGAATCTCCATGATAATCTGCCCAGGATAAAAAATCTTACCAAAACAATAACCAAAAATGAATTCTTCTGGCTAAAGGACGTATCGAAAGTTTTCTCCTCATTGCTTCCAGAAGAAGATATACGTGATATAACGATATATCCTATAATCGGGTACGATGCAGGAATAGGGTTTCACAATACAGTGTGCATGAATTTGAATTGGGATCAGTATTTCAATGACCCCCATGAGTTCGTATACTTTGTAATTCATGAAGTTTTTCACATTCTCTATCAAAGAATTCATAAAATTCTTCCACTCACAGACATAGTAACATCTGCAGACTGGTTATCTTATTTTAAAATATTTGTTCAAAATGAAGGTTATGCAGTGTATGCTCCACTTCATCTACGGGAAGCGAGAAGTCATTTAAGAGATCGGGATTACATAGTTTTAGGCGATAAGGAAAAAATTGAAGAACACATTGAGACATTCATTAATACTCTCGAACTCCTAGAACAAAGGCAGCTCACCCCCGATGAATACTCTGATCATATATTTGGACCGAAACGTCTCACTTATAGAGTGGGTTGCGAATTAATCAGACGTATTGAAAGGAGTTACGGTTATGAAGCGGTGAAGAAAGGCATATACCTTGATGCAGATCAGTTTCTTTCGAAATATAAACACCTTTTGCTGAATAGAAGCTGAGATAGATTATTCATTTTGAATCACGCGCTCCGAGCTTGTAGGGAACCTATTTCGTGATGCGTAGCGAACCGAAGTAACGCCAGCGCAGGGACGGGGTATAGAACACAAACGTAATAAGTACCGTTTGCGATTCACTTAGGGGCTAGAAAATGACTACAGAGGTTGTTGGAGCAAAGGAAAAGACGGACTTTGAGCGAATGTTAGCAATAATACAAGAGAATTCTAGTCATGCATACCTAGCTACAACTGATGGAGATCAACCAGTGTTAAGATCAATGGCTCCTATTATTGAAGATGATGGTACGATGTGGGTTACAACATTTAAGAATTCAAGAAAAATTAAACACATTATGAATAATCCAAAAATATGTCTTGCGTTTATTGAACAACCACAAGGAGATAAGGTAGCTACGGTGATTGGAGAAGCACAGATAATAGAATCAATGGATTTGAAGCAGAAGGTATGGAAGTTAGCGCCCTTTGATTTAGGTGAATATTTTCCTAAGGGACCAGAATCTGATGAATATTGCTTACTAAAAATCAATATCAACAAAGTTGAATGGAGAGATAGTTGGAGCAGTAAGATAAACACTTATCAGCCATAATGCAAAGCATTTATTTTTTCTAAACGCAGGTGCTCCCTAATTCAGTTTAGATAAAGAAGTCAGAAAATACCTCATAAAATTGACAATTTAATGAAACACATAAAAAGTGCTAAATATCACATAATACCATGAATTATAGAATGTTAAATATTAACATGTTTAAAAGGTCAAACGCAATAGATGTTCTTCTCATCTTATTGAGAAGGGGTGATCTCAGCTTTGGTGAGCTTGTCATGGAAATACAGGGAAGCACGACCCTTATAAGCCATACGGTAAGGGATCTACAAAGGACTGGACTCCTACAAAAAAGACAAGAAAAGAAATCTGATAATAGTTTAGTATCATTGACTGAAAAGGGAGAGAAAGTCGGGAAACTTCTGGTAGAAATTGAAAAGGAGTTGAGTAAAGGGAAGTAAAATGATATTGGAGGTAATCGAAAAATATTAATTAGTTGTAAACTGACTACTATTTGAGATGTGGGGGAGATATGGATTTAAATACAAATATTGGAGTAGATTTGCTCAAGGAACGATATGAAGATATGAGTAGCTGCTTGAACAGACTGAAAAGAAAAGGTGAACTGAGTTCTAATAGACAAGAATTAGAAAGATTGATACAAAGAACTATGAAGATCATACAGAATAAAATCAATGAATTAGAGAAATGCAATAATCAAAGTCATGAGGCAATCACATAACACTCAGGATTTCTCTTCCCCCACGGTCGGGCACCACGAGATGCCCGACCTCTTTTTATTGTTTTTAATTATCAATTCATCCTTTCTATTTTCGATAGTGATAATCAGAGATAATAATAAAATGATGCTATAAGGCACCTTACTACCACCCATCCACCCCCTCACCACAAAATATCCCTTCACAGCACCCCAAACCCAACCATAAACACCGTTAAATATCCCCAAGTCAATAATGGGGAGCCCTGCGAGGGGGCGGAGGAAATAAATCACTTTTTCCCCACGAGCAGAAAATG
Organism: Methanobacteriota archaeon; assembly: GCA_030670795.1. Classification (GTDB taxonomy): domain Archaea; phylum Thermoplasmatota; class Thermoplasmata; order SG8-5; family SG8-5; genus SG8-5. Next base: position 3,228 of record DAOVAY010000015.1, read on the forward strand.
TTCGGAACATCCGACCACGCAAGGATGCGTGCAAGTCTTGAGAAGGACATTGAGCCAGAGTTTCCACTTTTCCTTGTCCTTGTAAAGCTCGTTTGTTTCTTCTGGATGGTACGTTCCCAGTCCTTCCAGCCCGGCCATCTCCAGTGTTTTCACATTCTGTTTTTCAAAAAGGTCTTTGAGCTCCTCCGGCAGGAACCAGTGTGCTGCGGTGAAACCGTTTCCGCTCAAGCCGGGAATATAATCGCCGGTTTCCCAATGATGCTCTGCATGTTTTAGTTCGTTGGGAAACTTGGCAAGCATGCCCTCCATCAGACCGAGACGACTGATGACAGATACGAAAATCGGTGCATTTTTTTTCGCAACACGCACGAGTTCTTTCGCTGCTTTTTCTCTTTGATTGGCATTTAACAAGTGGTTCAATGGCGCACCCAGGCATAATACAGCGTCGAAGGTTTCATCTGCAAACGCGGACAGATCTTCAACCGTGCCTTGCACGATCTGCCTGACTTTCCTTTTGACCCCTGCCTGCTTTATCCTCTTTTCCGCCAGTTCCAGCATTTCAGGGACAAAATCCAACAACACAACGTCATAGCCTTTTTTCGCCAGCTCGATCGTATATCTTCCCGGCCCCCCGCCAGCATCCAGGACCAGCCCCTTCTCAGGCAGATACTTTTCGAGAAAGAACATTGTAACGAAGAACTCTGTCTGATGATATGGGTCCTGCTTCAAGCGTTCCCACTCGGCCTCTGTGGTCTCCGAGTACCAGTCTGTAATGAATTTGTCGACTTCCTTTTTGTCATATTTCATTGCCGCCCACAAAACGTTTTGCTTTAATCCTTTTTTGCCTTGAGGAAGGTTTTAAAATCATGGCTCGTTTTCGAGTAGGCATGAGTTTCCCAGTCACCATAGTTGCTTACAATCCGGAATGGCCTGCGTTCTATGAGAATGAACGAAAATTAGTCCAATCAGTCATAGGTGCCAACATAATCCAGATAGACCACATAGGAAGCACGGCAGTTCCGGGTCTCGGAGCAAAGCCGATAATCGACATCCTGGCAAGCATGGAATCCCAGGAAATCGCGGACAACTCCCTTCCTTATCTGGCAGAAATAGGATACACGGACGTGACTCCGGAGCCCCAGGAGCCGGACTGGTTTTTTTGCCTCGGGAAACACTCCAACGGCCAGGTCTATCACCTCCATATCGTAAAGCACGGGACTGCCCACTGGAAAAAGCACATCGTTTTCAGGGATATTCTTCGACTAAATCCTGACGTCGCTGAGGAATATTTCGAGTTGAAGAAGGAGTTGGCCAGCAAGTTCAGGGATGACAGGGTTGCGTTCACTGACGGCAAGGCAGAATTTATCGAGCGTAATTTGGTAGGCAGGAGCTAATATCACTTCTTACTATGGCAAAAACGAGCATGCTCAAGATGGATATTAATACATAATTATCAAATCTGATAATCATGAAATCAGAAATCGAGGGCATCAGCAAGCTGGAGAAGCCAGTCGGGACTTTGAAGATACTAGTGCACCTTCACAACAACGAAAAAGCGACGGTCACGAACCTGATAAAGGATGCGGAACTGAATCAGCGGACAACGTACTCCGCGCTCTCCAAATTACAGGACGAAGGGCTGGTCTATAAGGAAGAGACCAATGATTTTCCGGTGCATAAATATTACATGCTCACGGACAAGGGAAAAAGGGTGGCGAAACATTTAGGAATCGTGGCCGCGATTTTCCTGGAGGACGAGTCCTGTTCTATTTAGCCAGATATCCATGCAGAGAGGGACAAACAGTAGTAAAAAGAACGTCATGTTCACACCCGTGCTCTTTCTTCCCGCAGCCATCTCATGTACAATTGCGTCTTTTTCAGACCGGATTCCCTGCCCATGAGGCAGGGCAGGGTTTTCAGAGTTAGGAGGCGGATAACCTTCTCCGCCTCGCTAAGGGTGATTTTTTCCTCGTCTTCGATACCTATATCTTCCAGCCTTTTGTCGATGAAGCAACTGCCCATGTCTCCGAATGCTATCTCCAGGTCCTCTCTGACGCGCCTGATCAATCTTCTTGCAGACATTACCTTACCTCTTAGTTCTGATTGACTCTCTAATTAATTAGGTAATCGGGATGAATATCATTCGTGAAAATTGTGGGGGAGAAGGGGCGGGAAATTATTGGGATGGAAGGAGAGAAGAGTACCCGCCCCGAGGAGATTGTTAGTTTTATTATTCCTGAACCGGTCTTTCGTCCTTTTATAGTCTCGTTGACAATTATCAATTTTGATTTTTTTGGTTGACTGGTTCCTCACCAGGAAAAATAAATATTAACAGAATTGCCAATCTTTTTATTTGAAAGCTTAGTTAGTTTCTCACAGAGCGATCGGAGATCATTATTTTTCAGGTTAGCGGACAAAATCTCCAGATTGACCATTTCATATATCAGGTCCGGCAGATGGGTATACGAGAACTTATGGTGGCTAACACCTATATTATCACAGCACTCCCCGAATATATTCATGGTCGTTTTTTCATCCAGATAGTCGAGCATGACCGAAATGACTTCGTTCAATTGCATGTTGTTTGTTGCATGTTTTCCTGGTCTCATCTATTGTTATTTATTTATAATAATATTTAACCGTATTCCGAGCATGCTCAATATGTTAATAGAAATTATGTTCATAGAACAATTTCATATTCATCATTCTCATTCTTGCCATAATAATGAGGCTCGGTAAGCGGCGGAATAAATTGATGGAAGTGATAAATTGATTTTTCTTATATTGATAATATCACTTTTTAGCATGCTAATTTTTATTATGACTGTCTTATATATTTTTAAGTGGATTTGGGAGTGAGCCCCCGGGGGTGGAGGAGATTATATGGAACCGTCGACTTTTGTAGATGACGCAGTAATGGCTTTTGTAACAGCTGTTGGTAAGAAAGGAATACAATACACTAAAGAAAAAGCACTTGGAATACTTGAAGATTTGACCACCAAGAATCCATCATTGAAAGGGAAATTCGATATCGATGAAATGGCTGAAAAAATTCAATCAAATATGGATCACGTTGGAAGGGGAGCATACAATGAAGAAACCCTGGCCCGATATCTGGAGATCCCTATCCCAGATCTTGAGACATTAACCCCAGAAATGATAAATTTTGAACAATTGCACACTCATATAAAATTGGAAAGCGAATTTATACAATGGCTCGATGATTGGGGATACGATATCGATAAAGGAACCTCTTTGATTGGATTGCGAGGCATCGAGTATAAACCGGACGTTTATGCGATATTGAATACTCTGCATGGTCATTATGAGATTTGTGTAAGTCTGGTTTGCGATAAGCCACCCGATGAAGATCGAGTTTTCGCATTACTTGGAAAAATAGAAGCGTATTCGGAAGCCAAGCACTCATTTTCATATGGTGATATTTTTCTCATAGCGACTCTGGATACTGAATTTACTCCTGGTGCATTAAATGCTATGGCTTTACAAAATGAGCAAGAGAACTATTCTGTTATACCTTTAGACGGCAATGATATTCACACTCTTGAAGTTGCTACTTCGGCCAAGCAGCGTTTGGAAAACCTCCAGGAAAAGGTGAAACAGGCAGAAGAAGAGACTCGAAGAGCCAAGATTAAAAGGTCAGCCCAGAAGATTACGGATGAGGAAATTCGATAGTATTTCTTAGCATGCTAAAAAGTAGTATAAACACCGTTAAATATCACGAAGTCAATATTGGGGGAGCCCTGAGTGGGGGTGGAGGAAGAATGAGGAAAAATAAATACATGTCATTATTGGTAATAGTCTGCCTATTATCAACGGTTTTCATGATTTTTCCTATTAATGTTGAGGCCGAAGGAACACGAGATTCGTCCTGGTATCCTTATTTGAGAGTATCAATTCTATATTATCAAGAGGATAGTGAAGAATATCTTGATCCTTTATGGGGTATTGGTGACCCATATTTCCACATTAAGCTGGATGAAGATGCCAATGGAACCAATGATTCAGAAGTGTGGACTGATACCTTTGATGATACCGCCACATTGTCCAATCCATTTTACCATGATTTCATTTTGTATGGCCAAATGGATACGTTGAAATTGACCATCTTTGTTTATGATAATGATATAATAGACAATGATTTACTAGATTATACACCAAGTTCTGGAGGGAAAGCGTATATTCACACAATTGATTATGACGGATTAAAGACATCGTCAACTACATACGGACCATATAACGGTGAAGATGATGGCGTATCAAGCGAATTGGATTGCACAATTTCATACAAAGTTGAATTATTTAATTGGAATGTTGGGCCAATAATGGATGATATTGTCATCATTGGTCAATCGAATTACTCTATATCTGCATTTGAACCAATCTCTCTATATTCATACGTTTTTGATCCTAATAGAGACCCTCTCAACTATCAATGGGATTTTGGTAATGGTGAGACAAGTACTGATGAAATCGGTTCCATTATTTATACAGAATCAGGAAGTTATAGTGTTTCTTTGAGAGTTGATGATCCATTAACATATTCCATAAAATACGTAACTATTCATGTGTCTGGTTTTCCATACACTGATTACTCATCAGTTGTTAATATTGATAGGGATGATGACTCTTATTCCTTGGACACAACCTACTCGGAAACTCTTTATCCTGGCATATCCTCAGAAGAATATTACATTCCCTGGCCTTTTGAGATGACATTCTGGGTTTCTCTGGTTGTCGATGTAAATATTGTACATATTGGTGAAACAACGATAGATATTAATCGATCGTGGAATGATGGATACAACATAGTAAATTCATTATATTCATCATATGACTCCTACACATATTCAATCCTACCTCATTTTGAAGTAAATTATGTAGAAAATGGAGCATCATTCAATGAGGTTAAAACCTTTGATTTGCCCATTCCCAGTACTTGGGAAATCTACGATGGTCAACCATTTTTTGATTTGGGTGGCACAAGAATCTACTATTGGGATAGGATGGTCACAGTTGGAACCAATGTTGAATACGATTCTATTGGCAGTTTATTATATCATGATAATAGTTTTCAAATTGCTAGTATAGACTTGGTGCCATATGTGGATAAATTGATTGACTTGATGTTACCCGGTTGGACCACACTAGTAAATATAGGTCGGGATTTCTTAAACTTTATTGGATTAGAACCAGATAGAATCTTGAATCTCAATTTCAATATAGATTTGACTACCATAATTCATGATCAAATATGGCTTCATCAGAAAACATCATCAGATTATGTTTGGAACACAATTACTACCCCCTCCAGTGGTGTATGGTCGAATGATTATCTTACTTCCCCGATTTCATTCTCATCATCTCAAAAAGTGAATATTGACCACAATGGTATGGGACAGGTTGCAGATATTTATCCCTGTCTTCAACACATATCATCCGTTCGTGTTTCTGGTAGTATAGATCTGGAGTATGGCTATTCTTGGATTTTTTCATCTTACCAGAATACAGTTAGATTGTTTGATTCGGTGGATTATGGCTTATACTTGGAAGACCAAAAAACATCTCTTAGTACTTTGAATAAAAAAATCTCTGTTGATCCTTTGCCTGATTTCGATACAGATGGAATTCCAGATGACTGGGATGATGATGACGATAATGATGGTGTTATTGACATAAATGATGCGTTCCCATTTGATTCAACTGAGTGGGAAGACTCAGACGGTGACGGAACTGGTAATAATGCTGACGCTGATGACGATAATGATGGGACATTAGATGTTTATGATGACCTGCCATTAGATCCATCTGAAACAGTCGACACAGATAAAGATGGTATTGGCAATAATGCAGATACAGATGATGACGGTGATGGAGTTTCAGATGCTTACGATGATTTCCCATTAGACCCATCCGAAACTGTTGATACAGATAAAGATGGTATTGGCAATAATGCAGATACAGATGATGATGGCGACAACGTACTTGACATAAAAGACAAAGCCCCTCTAGACCCAACAATTGGAGGGGCAGGTATATTGGGTTATTGGTGGATATTCATAATATTTGGTGTTGTATTGGTTGTGATAGTTATTGTTTTTATACTTCGTAAAAAGCCACCAGAACAGCCAAAGGAGGTTACACCACCTCCACCGCCACCAGAAACCAGAATTGCCAGAGCCCCCACCACCTCCACCCGGGTGGGTTAACTAGTAATCTATTTGCGAAGTAAACAAAGATTATATATCACGCAATCAATTAAGGGGGAGCCCTGAGAGGGGGTGGAGGAGAGATGGATGGCTAAATTAGAAGAAAAAGCGATAAGAGAATTAAATATTGACCTGAAAAATCGTTTATATGATATTTTATCAAAAACAGAGATGCAGAATGTTATAACTAAGTTATCATCTAAGATGAATAAAAATGAAATGTCTAAACTGATGTGTGATCCTGATTATTTCACTATGGATGATCTATTCAATTCTTTAGAGAAAACAAATAAAATTTATCTCACCAAATTATTGGATGAACCTAAAAAGGAAAAAGATATGGCAGCCCCTATAATAAGTAGGTTAAGAAGAAATAAATTCAAAGCTAGCCGCGAGGTTCCGTTACCAAAAGAAGGCAAAGGCAAACCAAGGAAAATTGATGTTGCCGGATACAAGAAGAGTTTTCTAGGTGGAATAAGTGTTATTGGATTTGAATTAAAATCTGAAATATCAAGGGGAGCCATCGATAAAGCTCTAAGTCAGGCTAGACAATATCAGGATTATTGCGAACAGGTTTATGTCTGTTTTTCACCCTTGTTATATGCTACTTATTTTGATCAAATAAATTCAGCAATAAAAAAAGAAAAGAGAATGGGTGCATGGGTCGTCGGTACAAAACAAGTATATTTAGAATTACAAGAAGCTTATGCAAATCAAATATATGATGAGCAACAACAAACGATGGTGAAATTTATTGATAGTGGGAAAACATCTTAAATATCACGAAAGCAATATTGGAGGAGCCCTGAGTGGGGGTGGAGAGGGCACCTTAGTACCTGAAGATATTCATCATTAGTGTTAGTGTATTGCGGTGATTACAATGGTTGAAAAGGAAGAAAATATAAGTAAATGGATAAAAGAGAAAGCACTTCGTCATTTTGGTGATATAAAAAAAGAGAAATCATCCTATGATGACTGGTATGCGGATTATGAAGAAGCTGGAAGAATGTATCGGTTTTGGGATCAAATGAAATACACGGTCTTTGGAATCCTTTTTTCAGCTGTTATCATTGTTATGGGAATTACATTTAGTAATTATGATAGAATACCCTGGTATCTGATGATATTATCTTCTACATTAACACTAATATTGATTTGGACGTGGGTGATATTCCAGATAAGATTAGAAACGGGGGTACATGTAATTGGGATATACATGAAGGCAATGGAAATCAAACTTTTTGATAGGCATGTGTATGTTCGAAATTTTGGCCATTATTATGCGAAAGAAGCGCTTGATAGTAAACTTTTCAAAATACTTGAAGCTAAGACGATGTACAAACTTATTTTCTCCTCTTTTTCTGGAGTCTCAATCTTATTACCAATTCTAAAATATTGGCCGACATTCCCGCTTCTTCAGAACAATGATTGGATTAATGTAACAACATACGCGGGTTTATTATTAGGATTTGTTGTTTTGTTCTGGTTATTATATGGCTGGTTAGTAAAAGACATGCCGTCTGAAAAAATATTCGATAAAAAAATAAAAGATCTTTGAAAGATGATTATGTCTAATTTAATTATTTGGCGTTTCTTTCTAGTTAAACTTAAATGTATTAATAGTAATAGTCCATTCATCTGCATTGTGTATCAAATGGGAAGAAATGTACAGAGGTTGATTGTGTGACAAAACCCTGGATTGAAGGTCCTAAGGAATTACTGAACCATGCTTTAGTACATATGGAAAAAAAATCTTCATTTGATTATCGTATAGCATTTATCAGCATTGACAATGCTGTTGAGTTAATGATAAAAACATATCTTGGTTTACCTAAACGAGTCATAAATTTTAAAATAAAAAGAAGAGAACTCGAGGAAGCCATACAATCTTTCCCAGATGTACTGGATTTATTTGATAAATATTGTCCAGATAAACTACAAGGAATAGAGTTGGGAGATATTGAATGGTATCATAGAACGAGAAATCAATTATATCATTCTAGTAATGGAATCACTGTTGATGAGAAAAAAGTTGACAAATATTTTAAAATCGCTGAATTGTTATTCTCAAATCTATTTGATGAAGATTTAACTATACCTTCTAAGAAGGAATTAACAGATGATCTTACATTGAAATTCATGAAGGAATGGAGTGAATTTACGAATTACTTTAGGGATGATAATGGTAAATTTGACCAAAAATACATAACTGAATATTTTAATCAATTAGTAGATGACGGTCAGTTGGCCAGGAATGATATTAGATTATACAATTCATTGAGACGTTTTAGAAATGATTTGGTTCATGGTATGATTACTCCAACAGAAGATGACATCAAAAAAGCCATAAGAGATTTACATTATTTTAACGAAAGAATTTAATTATTTATTGAAACAGGATTTTTTATTTTTGGAATTTTTAAATTATTATCGAAAATCATTACTTCAGTTCCTTTTTGTTTTATTGCTACTGAATAACTTAAAGAGTATTGTATCTGTCGTAATCCTTCATATAACTCACAGATTTGAGGTACATAATCATAGGTAATAATCCAATTTTGATTCTTAATTGATTTAATAATGTTTGAAATATTGACATGGTCATCATGATTATAATGATGTTCATATAATTCTTTACCTTTTACATAATATGGTGGATCAATATAAAATAAAGTTTTCTTTGTTTGCCCTTTTCTAATATTATCAATAAAGACGCAGGCATCCTGATTGTACAATTCAATTCGATCTTTATATCGGGATATTTTTGAAATTCGAGTTATCAAATCAATCTTATTAAATCTGACATCCATTTTCCATTTACCATTTTGTTGATTTCCACCAATAACACCACCTTTTATTATACCAGAGCGATTTGTACGATTTAAGAAAAAAGTTGAAAATCCTACATCAAGAATCGAATGTTTTTCCTTTTCTTGTTGGACATACTTTTGATATTTCCAAGTAGCAACGTCAACCGGTGTATCCTTAATCATTTCACATAATTCAGTTGAATGATTTAATACTGAATACCAAAATGAATATATTGAATAATCCAAATCATTAATAATAATTTTATTAACATATTCATTCATCAATAGTTCTAAAGCAATTCCAGATCCACCTGCATATGGCTCAATGTACACGCCATCTAAGATTTTATTTTGTTCTAAAATGAGTTTCATAAATTTTGATAATTTTGCTTTACCTCCGGGGTACCTTAAAGGTGAATAATATAGCATCAATATTCACCTTTTTTCATTAATTTCGTCCCATAGGATTTCAACAAACTCTTGAATATTATCCCACGTCAGTTTTAGATTGTCTGGAATAGGAGAAAAATTCATATTATGAACATATGCATGCAAAGTAGTCATGTGTAATAAACTATTTTCATCTGAGAGGTGGAAATCTATTGATTTCAAATCCTTTTGAGATAACAATTTCTTTGATAATAAATCCTGTTTTACTTTGTTAATTTTCCTCTTAAGGCTATCACTTTCTTTGACATTAGCTAATTTTACAGATTTAATGTATTTATCTAAACATAACTCCAAGAACACTCTTACAAGGATTCCAGATGCATTTGGAAACTTGTCAACATCGAGCTTTCTTAATTCTACATAAACATCATTAATTCTCTTAGGTTTTTCGATTATTAAAATACACTCATCTGGAATCACATATTTTCTTGATGTTGACAATGGGGCCTTCTTTTTTTTACCTAATTTTGGTTTTTCTTTTTTATCATATGATGTGAGAGCCCAAGATGAATCAGCCAATTTGGTTTTATCAGGCTTGGATTTCTGAGGGAATTTTTTGATATATTTCAACCTATCTTTCTTGTAATAAATATCATTCACTTTAAAATTTGGATCAGTTATATCTTTGCCAATTTGTATCAATCCTTTCTTTACCTCAGAATCCATCAAATCTGTTTGTAGCTCACCATCTATTTTATTTATCCCGATTGTTTTTCTAACGGTTGGGTCTTCCAATAACCGTGTCAGATTTGTGGGTTTAACTTCATCTAACCTTTTTTTCAACTCTTCGTCATCTGTGACTTTTTTTATAAACTCAATTGCTTGCAATGCAAGAGGAGTTCTTCCCCCAACTTTAGCTATGAATTTCTCTTGTGCAGGTGTGTCCCATCTAACTGTTCCAGTACCTTCGTTTTCACCCGTATGTTTAAGAAAAATCCAGTGATTAGCTTCATCCCGATTTTCAAATACAACACATTTAATATTATTATACAAATCAGAATCAAATGTCTTGGCTAAGTTAAGAAACTTTTTTTTAATGGTCTTAAATTTTGCTTCCGATAGGACATCTAATAATTCAGGATTCGAAAGCAATTTAATAGCAGTAATTCTTCTATTTCCTTCCAACACAGTAAATAGTGAACTCCCAATGTCCTCTCGAATTACCATTGTCAAATCCGAGGGATTTAATCCAGATTTTGATATGTCCTCTGCTAAATTAAATAGCTTTTCACCTTGCCTATCAACCATAATTTTTATTGCTTCTCGTTGATTTGTAGTGTCCTTAAATCTTGGATTTTCAATATTAATTCTAAGGTTTTCAATTGGGATTTCAGTTATTTCTGTTGATTCCATCAACTTCCCTCCTCTTGATGTGAAACAAATAGCTAAACTTAAACTTATTGATAGGTAGCAACTACACTCCCTCCCAAACCTCAGCTACGCTGGCCAGTCAAAAATAGATTAAACACCCCCGGAGGATTGCTCCTTCCAGAGGTGTGTGTGCCATACACAACCTGTTTAACGGCAAGCCGGTAATGCCCAGCGTCAAGTTTATTGTGACTAATGACTGTTAGTAATGGACGGGCTGAATACCTCGCACCGAAGCACTTGGTACTTACACCCCCATTCTATCAAACTTGTCTTCTACAAGTGTCATAAGATGTCTCGTTTTGGGGTAAACTTCGAGCTTAGATGCTTTCAGCTCTTATCTCTTATGGCGTGGCTGCCCAGCAATGCCCTGTCGGACAACTGGTAGACTAGAGGCCACGATGCCCCGTTCCTCTCGTACTAAAGGCACCTTCCCCGCAGACATCAACGCACTTCCACCAAAAAGCAACACACCTGTCTCACGACGGTGTAAACCCAGCTCACGATCCCTTTTAATGGGCGAACAACCCCACCCTTGGCAGCTGCTGCACCGCCAGGATAGGAAGAACCGACATCGAAGTAGCAAGCCACCAGGTCGATATGAACTCTTGCTGGTGACAACTCACTTATCCCCGGGGTAACTTTTCTGATATCAACGGGTCCCATAAATGAACACACGTTGGTTCGCTAGGCCCTACTTTCGTATCGTGGATTGTTATTGAGCCAATCCACGTCAAGCCAGCTTTTGCCCTTGCACTCAACGGTAGATTTCTGACCTACCTGAGCTGACCTTTGGGCGCCCTTGTTAGATTTTCGAGGGCGTGGCGCCCCACCCAAACTGCCCACCTATAGGTGTCCTTCCGCAGAAGTAAGAATTACAATGCTGCAAAGATAGTGTTCCAAGATCGACTCCACGTGAACTGGCGTCCACGCTTCGATGTCTCCTATCTACGCTCTACAAACAATATCGTAATCCAACCACAGGCTGCAGTAAAGCTCCACGGGGTCTTCGCTTTCAGGTGGAAGGTACTGGACTGTGCACCAGTACTGTCAGTTTCACTGGCTTCCAGGCAGGGACAGTAGGACTCTCGTTGGGCCTTCATGCAAGCCGCCAATTAAGCGGCAAGGTATTACGCTACCTTAAGAGGGTCATAGTTACCCCCGCCGTTAAACGGTCCTTCGGCCGGTTGGAACCGGATTTCAGATACCGTCACCGGGCAGGTTTCAGCGGCAATACGCATCCTTTCGGACTAGCTGCCACCTACGTTTTTATTAAACAGTCGGAGTCCCCTTGTCACTGCGACCAGACATTCTCATGGCTGGCACCCCTTATCCCAAGGTTACGGGGCTATTTTGCCGAATTCCCTTGCCTGGATTACGCCAACACGCCTTAGGCTTCTCACCTAGGGGCACCTGTGTCGGTTCTGGGTACGAACACTGACACTGTAATTATGCACCTTTTCACGGGCACCGGGGATGAGCTTAAGTCCGGCTTCGCGGACCTCATCACGTTTTCGCCGGGTTCTCACCATTACGGTACTTCCCCAGCATATACGCTTGAACATGCAGACGAGCATGAAAAGCTTACCCAGATGCGTCCGTGCATAAGCAAAGGTGTCAGTAGTGCAGGAATATTAACCTGCTTCCCTTTCGGCGTTCTCGGTTAAGGAACGCCTTAGGATCGACTAACCCTCGACTGACGAACATTGTCGAGGAACCCTTGCCCCTCCGGCGGTACGGATTCTCACCGCACTTTGCTGCTACTCCTACCAGGATCCTTATTAGAACGCGGTCCACTGGACCTCACGGCCCAACTTCAACCCGCGCACTACACCTCTCTACCAGATCAACTTTCGTTGCTCAAAGGTATCGGTATCCGACTTGAGTCCCGTCCATTTTCAGGGCCCATGATCTCGACTGGTGAGCTGTTACGCTTTCTTTAAAGGATGGCTGCTTCTAAGCCAACCTCCCAGTTGTCTTTGACCACGGACACCTTTCAAGTTACACTTAGTCGGAATTTAGGGACCTTAACCTTTGGTTGGGTTCTTACCCTTTTGGACATCGAGCTTACCCCTGATGCCCTCACTCCCGGCGTCTACGACGATTGCAAGTTCGGAGTTTGGCAGAATGCCGAGGGCTTTCGCCCCCTAAACACCCAATCAGTATCTCTACCTCGCAATCAGCCTCGGCCGAGATCTACCTGTGAGTAGTCTCGAGAGGAACCAGCTATTTCCGGTCTAGATTGGCCTTTCACCCCTATGCACAGGTCATCGGAAAGATTTGCACATCATTACCCGTTCGGGCCTCCACCCTCCTTTCGAAGGGCTTCACCCTACCCAAGCATAGATCGACCGGCTTCGGGTATCGCACCAATGACTACAGGCGAGCGCACCTCGTCCCTCACCGCACGAAGCGGATGCGGACTGTCGGTTTCCCTACGGCTACGTGGTTCAACCACTTAACCTCGCCATTGGTCAGAACTCCCTGGCCCGTTATTCTAAACGGACGATAGAACGCTGCTCCACACTCTCACGGTGCTTCTTCGCTTACACGCCCTATCAGCCTGTAGCTGTCTGGTTTCAGGCTCTTTTCACCCTCCGTTAGGTGTACTTTTCAGCTTTCACTCACGCTACTATTGCGCTATCGGTCTCGGGTAGTATTTAGGGTTGGAAGTTTATGCCTCCCAAATTCGCACGCGATATCCAACGCATGCTACTCTGGATACCTAGTTATCCCGCGGTTGCACCTCTACGGGGCTGTCACCCTCTTCGGCGCCTTGTTCCAAAGGACTTCGAGTTATTCCGCTAGGGAAACACCAGGTCCACAACACCACATCTCCCATGATTCATCACCATGGGATTCGGTTTGCCCTGTACCGTTTTCGATCGCCTTTACTTACGGTATCTCTATTGATTTCTTTTCCTGCGGGTACTAAGATGCTTCAATCCCCCGCGTTACCTACCATTACTGGTTACACAAAGTGTAGGAGGTCCCATTCGGCAATCTCCGGATCAAAGGTTCCTTGCGCCTCCCCGGAGCATTTCGCAACTTGGCACGACCTTCATCGGCTCCCGAACCAAGCCATTCCCCAAACAGCGTAGCTAGCCACAGACTATCGGCTTGACACACGTCCAGGTTGTATATGGCGTATGAATGGTATCATCAGTCAAAACAAGGCGTACCTTCCATCATTTTTTACAGTGCCTCAATGACCTCCGCCCTTCCCCTGAATGCTAAGCATCGTCGGGTGCACGGTAGTTATCAGAATGCTAGTTCCATTATATGTATTTTACCATATAGGAAAGAGCAGAAGAGGGTTAAATGAGGTGAGGTATAAAAAGATAACTGCGGAAACTGTTAATCCAATAACGTAAAAGAAGAACATCACATTCCCCTCAACAATCGAAAGGAGTGGGGATAATGAGGTAGTTTACCGGCCGATTATCGGCTCGTGAAAAATCGCTTCTTCCTTCACCACGTTCAGGACTATCTGGGTGTAGGAGCGCTCCACGTTCTCGATGCTCACAAGCCACTTGATGAACTTGTTCAGCTCGGCGCGGTTCCTGAACCTGGCCTCGATTATCGAATCCCAATCTCCGGTGATGTCGTAGACCCCGAAAACGTTCGGGTTCTTCGATATCTCATTCTGGACGCCCAGCAGGTTTCCCTTCGATATCCGCACGCCGATAATCACCATCAGGTCGAAGCCGATTTGTAGTGGGTCCAGTATCGGCACGTAGCCCTTGATAATTCCCTTGTTCTCCATGTTTCTGACACGATTGGAAATGGTGCTCATCGAGACATTGAGCTCCTTCGCCATTTGGCGGTAGCTGAGCCTGGCATTGCGGTTGAGCTCGCTCAGAATTCTCAAATCCAGGTTGTCCATGAAGGCAGGTAATGGTGTTCAATATTATTAAGTTTTCTGTAATTTTCACCAAATACTTAATCATTGTTTCTAATATTATGGATTATTTCGGTCAAATGACCGGAATATTTTACAAACACTATTAATATGTTGATTCTAATCTATTTTCAATCCCGGGGAGAAAAAAAGGGGCAGTCCCCGGACAGGAGGGATTTGAATGCGAAGCGTATGCGACCGCATTCAACAGCTCCGACTAACAGGAGGAGATGAAAAATGGACAAAGCCAGTATCATGGAACAGGCAAAGAGCGCCAAGGTAGAGAACATCAGGCTCCAGTTCACCGACATCCTCGGATTTCCGAAGAACATCGTGATCCCGAGCTGGCGGCTTGAGGAAGCACTGGACGAGGGCGTAGCCTTCGACGCATCTTCAATCGTCGGCTACGCCACGATTGAGGAATCGGACCTCACCGCCAAGCCGGATTTCTCTTCATTCGGAATAATGCCGGAATATCTGGAGAAGAGGGTGACGGCCAGACTCAACTGCGACATCTACGAGCCGGACGGTAAGAGATATGAGGGCGACCCGAAGCACGTGCTGGAGCGCGTCATCGAGAAGGCCGGCGATATGGGGTTCAGGGCGAATATCGGCCCCGAATGCGAGTTCTTCCTCCTGAAAATGCGGGACGGCTGCGTGACGATGATTCCCAACGACAAGGGCGGCTATTTCGACCTGTCGCCGCTGGACCTGGCAGAGAGCGTGAGAGGAGAGATATCAAGCCTGCTGCAGCAAATGGGCTTCCAGGTCTACACAACACATCACGAGGTAGCACCAGGCCAGCACGAGATAAACTTTCAATATGCGGATCCGCTGACGACCGCGTTCAGGGTCGTCACTCTGAAATATGTGGCCAAGGTGATCGCCGTCCAGCACGACCTGCATGCGACATTCATGCCGAAGCCATTGCACGGCCAGAACGGGACCGGCATGCACACGCACCAATCCCTCGTCGGAAAGGACGGCAACGCATTCCACGACCCGGATGACAAGAACGGGCTGAGCCAGAATGCTTACTATTACATAGGAGGATTATTATATTATTCAAAAGAAATAAATGCGATATTGAACTCCTGGGTGAACTCGTTCAAGCGCCTGGTCCCCGGCTACGAGGCTCCCTGCTACGTCGCCTGGGCGATGCAAAATCGTAGTGCTCTGATACGGATACCGGCCAAGCGCGGTGAGGGCACGAGAATCGAAGTGCGAAATCCCGACCCCGCGGGAAACCCGTATCTTCAGTTCGCGGTGATGCTGGCTGCCGGTCTTAAAGGCATCGAGAAGAAGATGCAGCCGCCGGAGCCTGTCGAACTGGACATCTACGCCCTGAACCAAAAAGAGCGCAGCCAGTACGGGATCGAAAGCCTGCCGAGCAACCTGGGTCATGCGGTCTCGTTCATGGAAAAGAGCGAGCTGGCCCTGGAAACCCTTGGTCCCCACATATTCAACAATTTCCTGTATCTGAAGAACAAAGAGTGGAATGAGTACCGAACCCAAGTGACAGATTGGGAAATATCAAAATATCTTGGGATATTGTGACCAATCTGGCTTACCGAGCGAGCAGGCCTGGCGGGTTTTTCTTTATTTGGTTGAGGCTTTTTCTTTTTGGAGCCAGGCAGGCGCAGCGAGGAGTATAAAAAGAAAAAACGTCAGAGTGGAATGAGTACCGAACCCAAGTGACAGATTGGGAGATATCAAAATATCTCGGGATTCTCTGATGGGAATTTTATAAACCACAGAGTATTTATATAACAATCACAATCCCCCATGTCCACATAAATTATAGTTGCGGACATTGCTTTCTTGGCAAAAAGTCCGAAACTATAAAGGCTAGGGCGCTGACAATTGCCAAAATTGTCATGTCCTAGACTATAAGAAGGGGGTTTCAAATCTGGAGACTGGCTCGTCCGCAGCCGATGCGATAAAGAACGCAGGTTACAAGTGGATAAACCTGCATTTTCTCGATATCAGGGGAACTATGCGAGCGATCTCGCTGCCTTCCTCCGCATTTATTAACGGCAATGCATGGGACGGTGTGGGGTTCGACGGCTCGTCCGTGGGTTTCTCGAAAGTCGAAAAGAGCGACATGCACCTCGTGCCCGATCCGGATTCTCTAATGCCGGACCCGTTTCACGACGAGCCCACCGGCATGCTCATGGCCGGCATCGCCACAGCCGATGGTTTAAGATTCTGTCCCAGAAGCAAGCTGCATAATATACTGGCCAGGTATGAGAAATTAGGCATTCAACCTCTCATGTCGCCGGAGATGGAGTTCTACGTTTTCAAGAACATGGAAGAGGCGGTGCTGGAAAATGACCTGATGGGAAGCGACCTGGACTGGGCCAGCAAGAATATTGTCTTCTCCATACTGGATTATCACCGCAGGCCCGAATACCAACTCCGGCCCAAGGAGGCATATCTGGCTTCCCTGCCGTCGGACGAGCTGAGCAAGTACCGGGCGCGGCTTTCGAGCCTTCTGCAGGATGTCGGCTACCACGTCAAGTACCATCACCACGAGGGCGGCAGGCGCCAGATCGAGATAGAGACTGGCTACACCGGGGCAATCGACAGCGCCGATTATATCGTGAACTTCAAGTATCTGGCCAAGAACCTGGCCAAGGAGTTCGGGCTGCTCCCCACCTTCATGCCGAAGCCGTCGACACACGACGCCGGAAACGGCCTTCACTTTCACATAAAGGTCATGAGAGGCGACGAGAACGCCTTCGACGGAGGCGACGGTCTCAGCGACCTGGCCCTGAACTTTATTGCCGGATTGCTGGACCATGCTTCGGCCTTGTGCTCGTTCACCAATCCGACAATAAATTCATACCGCAGGCTGATGCCCGGCTTCGAGGCGCCGGTCGTCATCGCTTGGAGCTCCAGCAACCGCAGCGCGCTCATCCGCGTGCCTTCCAATGCCAAAGGCCGGAACGCGAATATGGAAATCAGAAACCCGGACCCCAGCTGCAATCCTTATCTCGCATCGACCGTGATACTGGCTGCAGGCCTCGACGGCATAAAACGGAAACTTCAGCCGCCGGAAGAGAAAGAGGGAAATCTCTACGAATCCAATGACCTGGACACGCTTCCCGCGACACTCGAGGAAGCGCTGGCAGCCAGCGAACGGGACGAGGTCATAATTTCCGCAATCGGCAAACACACCTTCGAGAATTTTAAAACGATAAAGATGGACGAGATAAATGCCTACAGAAAACATGTACCTGTCTGGGATTTCAACATGTATTTTGGAATTTAAACAATCAGCATTGTGCTGAATGTTTACAATACCGCCGTATGCTCCACAAATTGTGTGCAATTACTCGAAGCCAGTAATCGTAGTAATGCTGTCGTATGCGATGCATATGTATGCAGCGCTGCTCAAAGTCTGCAACTTTGAGAATGTGAGCATATGACTGATAAAAGGAATATTAGGCCGAAGGACTATTATTACTGCATATGGCAGCTTCTAATTGCGCGTCTTCCCGGTAACACTACGCGATTAGAAGAGCAAATACGAATATCAGCAAAATTCCAGATTAGTATTTGCTCAAGAATGTGAACATTCCGCTTTGCGGATTGATCACACTACATCCTGTTCTTCAACTGGTGCGGCGTCGAAGTGCATGGTTTCCAGTCTAAAAATAACGCCCATATCTTTCAAAGTTTCGTGCACCCGGTCTGCCAGGTCGATGGTCTCGCCAATCGTTGGCTCCTTCTTCCAATCGTAGACAAAATCGAAGTTGCCGGCAGTCGGTTTGAAGCCGAGCATGTGCAGCCTGTCGACGACTGTGGAGGGCAGTCCGCCCTCGGTGCTGAACATTGCGGTAAGGTATGTTTTCATCAAAATAGATATGGATGTGGACATTCTTAAACCTTTTGTCCGTAATTTTATATTTCAGTTGTCCTTCTCCAGCCGCCATGAGACCGAAGATTCACGATTCGTGCTATGTCCACCCCTCGGCGGTTATAATCGGGGACGTGACGATAGAGAGGGAGTGCAGCATCTGGCCGGGCGCCGTGCTCCGCGGCGACCTCGCACCCGTCACAATCGGCGCCGGTTCCAACGTTCAAGACAACTGCGTCATCCACGTTACCGAAGACAGCCCGACGGTTATAGGCCGGAATGTCTCTCTCGGCCACCTTTGCATGGTGCACGGGGCGACGATTCACGACGACGTGATAATCGGCATCAATTCAGTTCTTTTCAATCGCTCGGAAATTGGAGCTGGCTCCATCGTCGGGGTGAACGCATACGTTCGAGAAGGAATGAAGGTGCCGCCCGGCTCCCTGGTTATCGGAACGCCGGCGAAAATCATGCGCTCCGGCGATGCCTCACTTCTGGAAGCGATCAGAGATAATGCGAAAACATATCACATGTTACGCGACAGGCACAAGGCGGGGGAGTTCGGGCAGTATTAGGCTGGTCTGTTTTGTTTTTTTCTTTAATATCCCACCCAGCAGTCTTTTCACCCCCCGCCCGACGCTCCTGCGCTGGCCATATTTCGAATCGCTTCGCATCTCAGAAATTTAATCAAATACATAGCTTATAATTGATATGAGACGTATTTGCTTTTGTAGTTGTGTACTTCTGTTGAAAAAATGCACAACTACAAAATGATGTGCATTTGACACAACATTGCATCCCCACCCCCCGATGGCCTGCTCGGAGCTTTCAAAAACCTTTATAATGCCTTTAATATTGTGCGTCAGAGAGGGATTCACATGTCTCACAGAAGGTTATTCATTCCTGGTCCGACAGAGAGTTTGCCGGAAGTACTGGACAAGCAGACTTTACCGCTTATCGGCCACAGGCACGCTGACTACACTGCCCTGTACACCGGCATTATCGGCAAGCTGGCCGAGTATTTCGAAACGCGACAGAATATCACGGTTCTAACTGCTTCGGGCTCTATCTGGATGGACATCACGGCTCGAAACATCGTGAAGAAGAAGGCGCTGGCCGGCGTTTGCGGCGCGTTCTCGAAGAGAATGTACCAGACCATCCAGAAGTCGGGCAAGGAGGCCGACGCGCTGGAGGTCGAATGGGGCAAGGCGATAAAACCGGAGATGGTCGTCGAAGCGCTCGGCAAGGGCGATTACGATACAGTGGCTGTCGTACACAACGAGACCTCGACAGGCGTCCGCAACCCCATCGGCGATATCGGGAACGCGATAAAAACAGAGTATCCGGATGTTCAATTCGTGGTCGATGCGGTGTCTTCGGCAGGCGGCGATTATCTCGTGCCGGAAAAGCTGAAGACTGACCTGCTTTTCGCTTCCACCCAGAAATGCTTCGCCCTGCCGCCCGGTCTTTCGATCGCGATCTATTCGGATGAGGTTTTGGAGAGGGCCAGCGGTATCGAGGGCCGCGGCTTTTACACCGACCTCGTCGGCATTCACAACTACTATCAGAAGAAACAGCAGAACCCGACCACGCCGAACATCTCTCTGATGTACGCGCTCTCCTACCAGCTGGACAGGATGCTGGAGGAGGGGGCCATCGGCAGGCACAAAAGGCACGAGGAGATGGCACAATACACCCAGAAGTGGGCGAAACGGCACTTCGAGATGTTCCCGGAGCCGGGCTACGAGTCAATCACCGTCTCCACTATCCGCAACACCCAGGGCAAGGCAGTCGGCGAGCTTAACAAGGAGCTGGCCGCCCGCGGCTGGCAAATCGCGAACGGCTACGGTGACCTGAAGGAGAAGACCTTCAGGATAGGCCACATGGGCGACTGGACGCCGGAGGACGTGAAATATCTCCTCGGCGATATCGACGATATATGGGGGTTCTGACATGGCGAAAGTCATAGTTTCCGACAAGCTGGCCGAAGAAGGAGTGCAGAAGCTCAGAGATGCCGGCCA
>DAOVAY010000075.1 GCA_030670795.1 Methanobacteriota archaeon
CATTCACCATAATAATTTCATGAATAACAACAACGGCGGCGTCCAGGCCATTCAATACGCCTATACAAACCACTGGAACACTTCCTCCGGTGAGGGCAACTACTGGTCCGACTATGAATCAAGATACGTTCCCCCGGCCACGAATGACGGCCACGTGTGGGACATTCCATATGATATAGAAGGGCCTGTTGGTGGACAGGATTACTATCCGTTGGTGAACCCTGCGGGTGGAGCCTTAGACACGGCAACCGCAAGCGGACCTCAGGGCGCCGGTCACGATCCCATAATAACCATTACTTACGATTGGACAGGGACACTGACAGCCGTGGACCTTTATTATTCTAATGATACCGAAGAGAGCTGGAATTATCTCGGAACAGATACTAGTGTTGATGGTTCATTCGATTGGGGTCCTGCATCCAATCCTGCACCAAAGCCCTCGAAATATTACTGGATCGCCAATGCACAAGACGGTGCTGATGATGTTGGAATTCCAGCGGATGGCACTGCACCTGAAGCCGGTCCTTTCAATTGGAAAACTTTTGACCTTACAATAAACGATAAGCAACCACTTTCGAGTCCCCCTGGATATTGGGAATTCATTTCTATTCCATTGGATGTGAATGGTGACTTACTCACCGTATTTGACGATGATAATTGGGGCGATGGAGGTACAACTTGGGATTACATCCAATGGTTTGATGCCATTGATGTTGCAGATCCTTGGAAAAGTTATTCAATCTATCGACCTCCAGAATTAAACGATATAGTCACTGTAAATAACGCAATGGGTTTCTGGATCCATTTAACAAGCAATGATGGGGATTGTGCATTAACTGTAGGTGAAGGGACAGAACCAGTTTCAACAAGTATTAACCTGCAGGCTGGTTGGAATCTTGTCGGGTATCCGTCACTCAATGAAAAGCCCGTGTCAGATGCCCTGGCAGGAACCGGTTACGATTCTATTGACGGCTTCAATGCCAGCGCACCGTATCATATCACTCCATTATCGGATTCTTACATGATGAAGCCCGGCGCGGGCTACTGGGTGCACGTGCCTGCGGACACGGTTTGGGTTGTGGATTGGTAGCGAAACACTAAAGAACCCGATAGAACATATTAATCCCAATGTGGAAGAGACAATTCGTAGTAATTGCATGCTCACTTCTGATGCTCGCACTCCTGTCTCCGATATGCCACTCGGAGCGTGAAGTGGAGGAGGAGCAAGGCAGGAATTATTTCTTTGTCCAGTTCAATGAGTGCCCGACAGAGCAGATGCTTGAAGAAATTAAAGGTCTCGATGGTATTATCCATCAGTACTATCACACCTACAGATATCTCGTCAACATTGACGCAGCCGAGATCGATACGGTAACTTCACTGCCTTTTGTTTCGGATGTCGAACCGTATAGACCCGTTCATAAGCATGCCGGTGACATTACCGAACTCACAGGCATTGTCAAACTGCGGGTCGGGTTACACGACGGCGTGGATGTCGTAGCTGTTTCGGACCATCTCAAAGGCTTGGGGATTGAAATCGATTTGGTCAATTCCGTCGGAGTATTGCTAATATTATGTACTGCAGATTCATCGGTTATTGCTGATATTTTATCATTGAAGGAGGTTTTCTGGGTAGAGCAGCTGTTCGAATCCCAGACCTTCATGAACCTTATTACGTCCAATCCTTACTTGGGTCATGATACACCCCATGTCGGAGGATTTGCAGGGAATGGGATACTGGCCGAGGTGCAAGATGATGGGATAGATCTAGATCATCCCGACCTTCTCAACGTGATTTGGACTGATGGTGGAGTCGGTTCCAGTAACCATGGTACGTGCACGAGCGGTATTATGTTCGGCACTGGAGCGGGGAACATAGACGCCCAAGGGATATTATACGAAGCTGTCGGAGCCTTTTGCAGTTTGTTTGTTAACAATTACGTTTCGATTTCCAATCTCTGGAACGGTAACTTCAACGAGGGTTCCACAATGCTGAACGGTGTGGTCCAGACGAACTCCTGGTACTCGGGAGGACCAATGGACGGTCGATATGGCTCTGTCTCGAACGAGATCGACCGGGCTGGAGCGGATTTCCCCAAAGTACTGAGTCACTGGGCCTGCGGCAACAGCAATCAAGGTTCAGCGGAAGGCCTGATGAGCAGGGAATCGGTCGCAAAGAACGCTATCAGCGTGGGTGCGATATTCCATCACGATACTGCTGATATGTCCGATGACGAATGGCATATTGAGATACCTGGCGAGTGCGCTTCGAGAGGCCCCGCTCGCGACGGCAGGGTGAAACCCGACATGTGCGGAATGTTTGACTGGATACTCACCACCGACGAAGAGCCCGGCGGATATGTAGGTGGGGAATACTATGATGACTTCGGCGGTACGAGCGGTGCATGCCCGAACATCGCCGGTTCCTCCGGATTGACTTACGACATGTATATAGATAATTATTTTGACAACAACCCTGGTGGTAGTATCCCTTACTCAAGTACTATAAAAGCATTAATGATTGCAGACGCCCAGCAATATCCATTAGAGACTGGCGGGAACCAGATCACCAGAAATGTGCAGGGTTGGGGAACCCCGGACATGGAGAACATGTACAATCTCGGTGCTGATTACCATGTTATCGAGGAATATCCGCAAGCACTGGGGAGTGGAGGTGTGTGGATCAGAACCATTTACGTGGACGGAACCCAGCCACTGAAAACCACCCTGTGTTGGATAGACCCCGCAGCTCCCTCGGGTACTGGTGCAGGAAGGGCTCTGATAAACAACTTGGATCTCACACTCATTTCGCCCAGCGGCACAGAGTTCTACGGCAATTTGGGGCTCGGTGCAAATCTCTGGTCCACCTCTGGAATAGGGGTGAACCATTGGTCCTTGTCTTCCGGTTCCAGGGATGACCTGAACAACGTGGAGAACGTGTTTATACCTTCCCCACTGTCAGGTCTGTGGACGGTCGAGGTTTTCGGGCGCCCAGGTGACATGCCGATACCTGATGGCCCGCAGCATTTCAGTCTTGTGGCCTCCGGAGCAAAGCAGGGTTGGCCACCGACGGTTACCGTCGACGTGCCCAACGGTGGCGAGGACTGGACGGTGGGGACGTTCCATGACATCGAATGGACAATGAGCGATACCTATGACCCGGCAACCGACCTCCTCGTCACGATTGACTATTCCATCGACAGCGGATTCACTTTCCCATACAACATTATCACAAACCAGAACGGTTTCGGAGGGAGTGCAAGCTATAACTGGGATGTACCCAACACACCGACAACGAACGCCATAGTGAGGGTTACGGTCGAGAACACGAAGGGCTCTTCAACAAATGACGAAAGCAATTCGATATTCACGATCAGCGTAGTCGACCCTCAGGTTCAGGTCTTATCCCCAAACGGTGGGGAATCGTTGTTGGGAGACGGAAGCTGGGACATTCAGTGGACTGCAACAGCCGGAACCAACCCACTAATAGCCAGCCCGATAACGATAGAATACTCTTCAACCGGTCTCGGAGGACCGTGGATACCGATTGCCAGCAACGAGAACAATGACGGTATCTATACATGGACGCCAATCCCGGTTATCAATTCGGTAAATTGCTATGTCAGGATTACGGCAGAGGACACGTTTGGTTATTCGGGAGATGATGCAAGCAATTCCAGCTTCGAGATAGACTCAACAGCTCCTTTGTTAGCAACTAACGTGCATGCGGAACTTACTGGTGTTAATGACGTAACCATCTATTGGGATGCGTCCCCATCTTCAGATGTGGACTACTATGAAGTGTGGTTTATCCAGAACGGCTGGGACAAATCGGGAGATTCCTATTCGTTGGCAGGTTCGGTTCCGGCAGGTACATCAAGCTACGTGCACGCCAATAGGGGTGTAAATAATGGTAACTATTATGCTTATCAAGTGAGGGCTTTTGACGATGCTGGACATGAGACGAGAACATATACCCAGGCTGCAAAGTTTGGTCGGACATTACTAATCGCTCAGAGTGAATGGTGGTTGTTGAGTTCTTGCGTGGTGCAGAGCAACACTTCCCTGGACCATGTGATCCAGGGTGAGGGCATGCCGGGTGCCTGGGATTACGCTCTTGCCTGGGACACGACAACCGGGCGATGGATTTCGCATCTGGATGGCAGACCGCCCCTTCTCAACGATCTAACAGACATAACCAATGATATGGGCTTCTGGCTGCACACCACCGGAAATGCCAGATTTACAACAGCGGGTTATGTAGCTAACATGACAATAAATCTAAATGCAGGCTGGAATCTTGTGGGGTATCCAACATTAAATAATACCGAAACCGTGGGAAATGCCCTCTGGGGCACTGGAGCAGACAAAGTAATGGTCTGCGACATGTCTGAGCCCTATCACATCAAAGAGGCTGGACCTACTTATATTATGAAACCCGGGGAGGGCTACTGGGTGCACGTCCCTGCGGATACAGTGTGGGTAGTTGACTGGTAATTAATTTTCGAGCAGGGGAGGGCGATTTTTCTTATTTTCCGAAGTTTTTTCTTTTGGAGCCCGAACCAGCGGAGAAAATCCTAAAAGAAAAAAGCTCGGGTGCACGTACCCTTCGATACGGTTTGGGTTGTGGATTGGTGACGAAAAATCTTTAAGGGGTTATTACCCTATATGTCATTAATAGGAGGAAGTGATGAAACGAGTCTGGGTAATCTGGGTTTCCATCGTGCTGACGTTTGGCTCCACTATCCTTATTATTGATGTCAGTGAGGACACCCAGGGGAAAGTTGAATACAATGGAGTAGAGTATACACCGCATGCCCCTATCAGTATTAATACCAATGCTGCCAACTTAATAATTGACTCTACAGCACCTTTACCGGCAACCAATCCACACGCGGAACTTACAGGGACAAATGATGTAACGATTTACTGGAATGCGTCCACATCTCCAGACGTCGATCACTATGAGGTTTGGTATCACTCATTTATTTGGGATTCCACAGGAGACATATATAACTTGTTAGCAACAGTCCCAGCCGGAATGACTAATTATGTGCATCCCAATAGAGGAGCGAATAACGGGGGTTCGTACTACTACCAAATTAGAACATTCGATATAGGTGGTAACGAGACAAGAACGTTAATCCAGGCAGCTAAAATAGGTAACTTTCTATCAATTGCTCAGAGTGAGTGGTGGTTGTTAGGTCCTTCCTTAGTGCAGAGTAACACATCCCTGGACCATGTGATACAGGGCCAAAGCATGCCGGGAGCTTGGGATTATGCCTTGGTATGGGATGCACCAACCCAAAGGTGGTATTCCCATCTGAAGGGCAGGCCGGATAGCTTGAATGAACTCACTGACATAACGAACGATATGGGCTTCTGGCTGCACATTACGGGCACTGCCAGATTCGCAACAGCAGGGCACATCACTGACACAAACTATATCCTCATGATGGGTGAGAATGGTCCTCACTGGGGTTGGAACCTTGTGGCATATCCGTATGCTGAGAGGTCTAAAACCACAGCGGATATAGAAATGGACCTCTTTAGCGGTTGTTCACAATATGTTCCTGGTTCGTTGACGATATTTGACCCAACTAATCCCTATTACGTAAAGACGCTAAATGGTACTGAGGTACTTCAACCAGGAGACGCATTCTGGGTTCGGATCTGGGCCGATTGTGTCTGGACAGTGGATAATTATTGAAGGGTACTGGGTGCACGTGCCTTTTGATACGGTTTGGGTTGTGGATTGGTAATATTTTCTAACAAATTCATATTAACTATGTCGAAATCATTATAAGATAAGAAAACGATATATTCTAAGAATAGGAGGAAGAGATGAAACGGATTAACGTAATCTGGGTTTGCATCATGCTAGCATTTACCTCTGTCTTCACCCTTCTAGATGTGAGAGATGAAGCAGAAGGTAAAATTTCAGTTCCAAGTATAACAGCCAACTCAGTCTATAACATCAATACCGGTGAATACTTCACCGAAATCCAGGCAGCGATAGACGACCCCGACACTTTGGACGGGCACACCATCGAGGTTGCGAACGGGACTTATTTTGAGAATGTGGTCGTGCACAAATCGCTGACAATCAACGGTGCCGAGAGAGATGTCACGATAATCGACGGCGGTGGCCTCGGGGATGTCGTTTATGTTTCAACTGATTGGGTTAATATTACTGGGTTCACTGTCACTAACAGCGGGCTCGGAAATGCAGGTATAGAATTGAATAACGTTCAGAATTGTCATATTGATAACATAAACTGCTCCTCTACCTATTGGGGCATCTACATCCAGGTATCATCGAACGATAACATAATTGCTGATAGCACCGTTTCCAACAACTTTTATGCAGGTATCACACTTGGTATCTCTTCTAACAGCAACGTCATCATCAACAATACAATATGGAGCAACGATAATGGCATACATCTTGATTCATGCAGCAACAACATCATTTCCGGTAACACCATTTACTTGAGCAGTTTCAATGGCATAGGTCTCGCCACATCCAGCAACGGCAACACAGTATTCAAAAACAATATTTCGAATAACAACCGGGGCATCCAGGTCTGGGCCACAAGCAGCGGCAACACCGTATACCACAACAACTTCATCGGCAATTCTATCCAGGCCGATGATGACGGTGTAAACAACCGCTGGAATGTTAGTTATCCAACCGGCGGTAACTACTGGTCCGATTACGTCGGAACCGACATCTTCTCCGGACCCAACCAGGATGAACCCGACAGCGACTGGATAGGCGACACGCCTTACACGAACATCGTAGGTGGTGCAAAGCAGGACAATTACCCGTTGATGTCGCCCTGGGGTTATCCTCAACCGTTTGTCAACATCTCCAAATGGGCACCGGAGACTGCCTTGCCGGGCGAGACCATCACATACATTATTAACGTCACCAATACGGGAACCGACTGGGCCTACAATCTGGTCATCATTGAGCAGTATCCGATCGGGACAATCTACATCAGCTCCGTACCCGTACCGACCATCGCCGACAACATATGGATGATCGGCGGTCTGGTGCCCGGGGCCACCATTTCCATAACCATCAACGTGTGGGTGGACTCGGGTGTACCCTGGGGCACCTGGTTGGCGAACTATGTAACCTGCGACTATACGAACGCGACCGGCACAAACTTGATAGACTCGGCGGAGGCCTGGACCTATATCGGAGTGATCGCCTACGTTGACATCCAGGCAGGCTGGAACCTCGTATCTGTTCCTTTACCGCAAATGACTACCTTGATCCTCAGCGTGCTGGCGACAATCGACGGCAAATGGGACTATGCCATGCAATACGACGCCCAGAATTCGACGTGGACATCTTACTCGACCCTCAAACCACCTAGCCTGAATGACTTCCTGAACATCGACCGTTATATCGGATTCTGGCTGCACGCGACCGAGAACTGCACATGGAAGGTCTACGGCCTTCCCACGACTGTCGCG
>DAOVAY010000078.1 GCA_030670795.1 Methanobacteriota archaeon
AGTTTGAGTATCTGTACCATCGAATGTCCAAGTTCCTGTGCCCTTTGTGACAGAGAATCCGTTGGCGAATGTCACGTTTCCGGCGGTGTTGACATCGGGGGGAGACATACCTGTATTTAACCGTAAGGTGTTAGTTGTTGAAGAACAGTTGAATGCGCTGTCAACGTCCAAATCTCCGATAATATTGATGTCTACGGAGCCAGTATTGCTGATTGTTAGGTTGTAAAAAGCGTCCCCACCACTAGTAATGGATTGTGCAGTACTCCCGGTGAGATTTACGGTAGAAGTTCCACACGTGAAAGTCCCGGAGTTAGACCAGTTACCGTCTAGTGCAATAGTATAACTAGCTGCACTCAGAGTAGAGTTAGTCGTAATTGTAACATGCCCGTCCAATGGCCCGCTGTCGTCCACCGTGAAATTCCCGTCAAGCGTGAGTGTCCCATCATACCCTGACTGCATGTCCAATTCACCGATAGTCACTGCACCTGTTGTGGCACAGGGGTCATCAGAGGTGTTATCGAACACCGCCTTATGGTTCTTATTCTTTGGGTAGGAGCCTGGAGCCATTTGCCCCCAATTACGACCATCTTCCCATTCTGCCGTAGCATGAGCATTATTCCACGTATAAGTAGTCTGGTTAAACATCCCATACCCTGGTGGCGGCCTATCAAGCACGTCGGGATTCAAAGATTCATCCTTGAACGCCTCGAAGTGGTCCTGGATGGCGTCGGGTACGAAGTACGAGCCCCCGACCAGGCAGTCCCCGGATATGTAGATGACCACGTCTTCGGGGTCGCATAATATATCTACAGGTATTCCCAGGCCTATCAGGTCCCAGGTGATCTCGGTCCTCTCGCTCACGTCGAATATCGCTTTTGTCCGATGGTCCGGGACGCCGTTGTCCCAGTTGGCGGGGTCGGACACCTTCCCGCCGGATTTTCCTATCCAATTTGTTTCATTCATAATTTTTTCCTCCCTTTCCCTGGTACCAATTTAGAACAAATTATAGTACCCCTTTAGTGATATGGCACAATGTAAGTAATAATATTTAATTTATACTAATAAAATTTAACATGTTTATAAATACTGTACTAAAATTTAGTGAGTATACACAGATTAACTATTTATATCATGAAGAGAAAGTACCTTTCATGAATGTCGGAACCATCGGAAAGCCTGTCGGATCTCTTGATATACTCGTCCATCTTCTCAGAAACGAGAAAGCAACCGTCACGAACCTGATCACGGACGCTGGGTTGAATCAGAGGACCACGTATTCCGCGATTTCAAGCTTGCTGGAGCAGAATCTCATTTGCCAGGAAGTGGACAACGGATTTCCCGTCTGCAAGTACTACAAGTTGACGAATAGGGGAAAAGCGATTGCGGTGCATTTGGATACGATCGACGGCCTTCTGTTAAAAGGATAATGACTAATAGTATGCTAAAAAATAGTCTTTTATAGGTATAATGCATTTTGTGTATTGTGGTTTACACCGGTGGAAGACTAACAACGGCAAAAGAGAGGGTGCTGGTATATTTGTCGGATTATCGCTCTTACAAGGGTGAGCTAGAGGCACCCATAGAGATTTCGCAAACCAGGATCGCGGAGGCCACCGGGATAACCCAGGCGAATGTCGACAGAACGGTTCGCCCGCTAATCGAAAAAGAAAAGGTGGAGACACATCAGGTTCACGTCCCGGGCATCAGGGCCAAGGTGAACGCCTACTATTTGACAAGCCTCGGGCGCACCGCCGCCAAGGACATCAAAAACCGTGTTAAGAAAATGAAGATTAAGGCAGTAGACCTCGACGGGAATAAAACGTCCACAACCATTGAGAAGGTTCAAGAGGTCCTCCCTTTCGAAGTCAATATCAACGACATATTGAGAGAAACCGATGAAGGAACGTTCGATTGCAAATCATTCCTGAAGCACAGGAACCACGCGGAGAGGCTGTTCTTCGACCAGCCCAGCAAGTTCTCCGGGCCCAGGCACTTCGTAGGCCATGAAGAGGAACTCGAGAAGGTCTTCGAATGGTGCGACACACCTTCAAGCCACACGCTGGTGATCAGGGGCATACCGGGAATCGGCAAGACCACGTTCGTCGCCAAGATGCTGGAGGACGCCCCCCGCACCACCGACATTTATTGCTTCAGCATACTGCCGTGGACCTCGCTCCGCTCCCTGCTCCGTGAACTGTCCGGGCTCATGCTGGAGTACGGGAAAAGGGAGCTCAGGGGATACGTGGACACGGATGCGGATATTGACCTGTCCGAGGTAGAGTACGTCCTGACCGAAGGCTTTACTGGCAAAACCATAATCCTGGTCTTCGACGATTTCCACAATGCCGGTCCCGAGCTGCTGGATTTCTTCCCGATGCTCCACAACGTGGTGGTGGCGCTGCCGAAGGCGAAGCTGGTCGTTACGGGCAGGAAGACCGAGCCCTTCTACGACAGGAAGGACGTGATCAAGAAACTGGTCCTGGAGCTGACCCTGAAGGGACTGGACAGCGAAGGCTCCATATCCCTGGCGAAAGCGGTGGGCGTCCCACCGGAGCTTCTGGAGAGCATTTACGAACAGACCGCCGGCCACCCTCTTTTCATCGAGCTCCTGAGCCAGGGAGGCAGCAACCCGCGGTTGGATATGGAACAATACATCGCCGAGGAACTCACCAAGATCCTGAAGGAAGAAGAACTCGAACTGCTGAAATATTGCTCGATTTACCGTTATCCCGTTCACAGGAGGGTGTTCCGTTCCTACCAGCCAGCGCTTGTCCGGCTCGTCAAGCACTCGATATTGGTACAATCCCCCGATGACTTCATACTGCTCCACGACGTCATTAAAGACGCCCTGTACGGAATGCTCTCAGGTGAGGAGCTGAAAGCGTTCCATTCGAATGCGGCGGAGCACTACCTCGAGTCCTCGGCGGTCGGCAGCATAATCGAGGCTATCCATCATCTGCTGCACAGCGACCAGGTGGAGAGTGCCGTGAAGATACTCCTGGACAGGGAAGAGAGGATGTTGAAGGGAGGGAGGATGGAGGACCTGGCGAAGATTCTCGCGATAATCCTCAGCAAGCCGATTTCGTTGAGTGCCCGGGAGAAGGCGAGGCTGGTGCTGATGCAGGGCACGGTGCTTTCGTTCCTGGGAGAATGGGACGATGCCCTCGAGCATTATAGACAGGCGGGAAAGCTGGCCAAGGGAAATGGAGCTCTTCAGATGGAAAGCAGCCTCGGGATTGCCAAGATATTGCTGAAAAGAAACGAATACGAGGAGGCCAGAATTCTTCTTGAGAGTGTACTTGAGTGGGCGAAGAAAAACAAGGAACTGAAGATGGCGGCGGAAGTGAATTACCAGCTTGGCTCCCTATATAGAAGATTAGCGAATTTTGAACTTGCACTCAAACACTTCAAGAATGCATTGATGATTTCGAAGAAACTGGATGACAAACATCAGCTCGCAAAGGCTCATTATGGACTTGGAAGGATATATCATAGAAATCTCGAATATGAGAAAGCCCTAAAAAGCAAGAATGAAGCTTTGGATATTGCCCTACAAACAAGGAATGAACACATTGCTGCTAAGATATTGACAAGTATCGGCTGGTCACTCACAGAGATAGAACGTATTGACGAGGCTATAAAAACTCATGAGAGGGCAATAGATTTTGCTAGAAAGAATGGTGCAGTTCGTGTGTTGGCATATGCTTTATCTAATGCTGGTGCGGTTTACATTGATATACCGGATTTGAATAAGTCGTTAAAATATCTCAACGAAGCTTCAGACCTCTTTATGAGCTTGGGAGAGAAACGAATGCTTGCCACCGTAAAATTAAATATGGCTACAAATTCTGAATTGAGAGGAACGAGAGAAGAGGGGAGAAAGCACTTTAATGAATGCATAGGAATTCTAGAACTTCTTAATGATAAGAATGAATTGATGATTGCTTATTTTAAATTCGGGCAAACACTAAAGAAAGTTGACCGGTCAGAAGCGGCTAGAAAGCTCCTTAATAAAGCCCTTCTGTTATCGGAGAAAGTTGGAGATAGCTCAGCTTCCGCTCAAATTCTAAAGGAAATTCAGAACGTAGATTGAATCACTCGGGATCATCTTGCTTTCCTAACCCCTCGGGATCATCTTGCTTTCCTAACCCTAGGGTTTCAGCAGGTTCCATTAATGGGTAGTCGTCCTGTGCGTAGTCAAAAGTGTAAGGTGTGTCCCCTATGCCGTCACTGCCTGTTTGGTTCTGTCCCGGGCCCGAGTAGTTGTCAGTACCGTCGTAATCACACCAGTAATTTCCCCCTGAGGGGTAACCATTGTCCCATGAATTGTCATTCCCGCATTTATCGTATGCCTGGCTTGTGTTGTTGATGAAGTTGTTGTGATATACTGTATTATCATCGGAGGAAATATAGAGGCATGCGCCGTCGTCCCCGTTCGAAGATACAGTATTGTTGTTGATGGTGTTGCTGTCGGAGTTTAGAAGATAGATGCCGTATTTGTCGTTTGAATTCACGATGTTATTGTTTATGGAATTATCGCAGGACAATTGAAGCCAGATGCCGCGGCAATCGTTATAGGATACTATGCTGTTCGCGATTTCATTATCGTCTGAAAGCCCGAGATAGACGCCGGCAATGCTGTTTGTGGAGAAATTGTTGTAGATAATCGTATTGTCGTCTGAATTATACAAATATAAACCTCTCAAGTTCGAAGTTGCGTAATTGTGTTCTATTATGTTATCATTTGAGTCTTTAAGCAGTATGCCGCCGTGACCTGTGCTGGAGCTTGCGATACAATCCTTTACCAGCCCGTGTACGACATTATATAGAATCAAATCGGAGTTCCAGTAATATGTCCCCGAATTTCCGCTTGCATCGTGCAGATAACAGTCCCTTACAACGAAATAATCCGTTGTGTTCCCGATATAGATGCAGTAACCATATCCGGTTCCATTGATATCATATCCTTCTATGATCCAGGGGTTTGCTTCTGTCCCATTTCCACCTATGACCCCGTGGTTCCAATCAAAATCCGAGTTTGAGTTTATTCGAATCGACGCATGGCTCGTGAAACCAGCCTCAACATTTACCACCCCACAGACCAAGATCACCGATAGAGCAACACATATACACAAAACGTATCTTATCACATTCAATTTATGACCTCCCCAAATTGTATCAAGGGTAGAGTGGACGATTTCAAAGGGGAATATCGGGTTTATATGTGTGTACACAGATAACTTTTAAATATAGATTTTAAAGGAAGAAAAGGAAAGTTTAAAAACTTTCTTATTTTAAGGGGTGGATTGTTGTACCAGCCAGCTCCCTAATATCTGTCTACTCCGGCATCAGTTCCTCAATCCGGTCCAGATGTTCGGCCACCTGTTTGCCTTTCTTTGTGAGTTTATAGTTCTCATTGGAAAGTTCACGGATAAGTTTCAGGTTTACTAAATTTGTGAGGGCAGATGCTGCTGTTTTCGGGTTTAGTCCAATCCTATGCCTTATGAATTTATCAGGTGCCTTTTCGTTTATGTAGAGATAAACGAGAATCTGGAGTTGACCGGCTGGCTTTTGAATGGACTTGAGACTCATCAGCCTTGTATCAGAAACTAATATATTAAAAATTAGTATGGTAAGAAATGATATATTGTGGGTCTAGTGCAGAACCCTGATATGGTGCCACATTCAAACGAAAGCCTTTTACAGAGGCTTGTCCATTCACTTAAGGCGAGGGGTGAGTGGTTTGGAGAATGATCTGGACATACAAATTAAGAAGTTAGTCAAAGATTTATCTCATGCAGTAGCTTTTCAGCGAAAACATGCGGCTTGGATGCTAGCCAGACTTGCTCAAAAAGGTAAAGCAGGAACGATTGTGAGTGCTGGAGCAGTTCCGAAGCTGGCTAAATGTCTTGATGATAATGAAATGATTGTGCGTTATCGTGCAGTTTGGGTATTAAGTATGTTGGCTAAACATGGACAAAAACAGGCAATTCTGGAAGCAGAATTGGAATCTGTTTTAAACTGTCTGGCCGATGACAAAACTGAGGTTGAAATATGTCATCCTCATACAAGCGAGATAATATTTACCACTCTTGGTAGTCTGGCTAACGAAGCATTAGGCTATCTACAAAACGAACCCTGAAGCCCTCCCCGAGTACAATCTTGACGCCAGGCCGTAAAAGCAAAGCCCTTGATAGGCGCCTTATATTGTCTAAAAAGGTGATTCCTTCACTTATATAAAGATTAATAAAGAAATTACATTTCTCTATTTACACTTCCAACCTTTATGATAAGCAATAAGTCGGTAATAAAAGACATTTGGAAATTCTATTATGGATCAAAGAGGAGAAAATACCCACCATAAACTGAAGACATAGGGAACAAACCGGATTTAATATACCCAAGGGCTGTGGGACCACCCACTGCGACCCATTTTGCCATGGCTCTTAAATAATCAACCCGTGTCAATAACTCATCATGGGGTTTTTTAACTGTCAACCTAACCATTGGATCAAGAGTCCACCTGCCATGTTCTAAACATACACTTCCCGCTTGAATGAAAAGATCAAATTGTTTTCGTATTTTTGATACTATCCAAGATTGCCCATGTAGAAATATCCATTCTTCAAAAAGTATTTCATAAAGACAATTATATTCCTCCATTGAGTAGATATTAAACAAATCCTGACCATCTTTTAAATTTTCTTTAAGAGTTAATAGTAATGTTTTGTCTAATGAATCAATAAATTTATCGGGATTAACACTTTCCAAAGAATACAAGTAACGATATGGATCCTGCTCAATAAAGATTTCTTCTTTATAAGACCCGATTAAATATCTTCGTTCTTCTAAAAGTTCCTTTAACTTATCTAGTGGACATGGTTGACTATTACTTAAAAAATATTGAATTATTGGGCTATCCAGATGTAATTTATCCTCTAGGATAAGATTTGAAAAACTCAGTGGTAGATAAAATGAGAATCTTTTTTTTATTTCCTTATCTTTCATAATACAAAATGTTCCCTTATAAGTATCCCTGGAAAGAATTAACGAAGGATCAACAAGTACATTTGTTGAGATCATTTTAATCACCACTATTTTTTATTATGAG
>DAOVAY010000054.1 GCA_030670795.1 Methanobacteriota archaeon
CCTCCTCCAGCGTCATAGAGGTGGTCTGCTGCTTCACATCCAGCATCTTCAGGTCTGCCCTTAAGGCTTCCAACTCTCTTGCCAGTCCGGGATGAATGTCCTTGCGTTTTCCGCGCTTTACTTCTATGAGCTCCCTTGCCCTTTCCTGGTACGCATTTCTGGCTTTTTTATGCTGGCGCATCTTCTTTACCAGACTGTCTCTCTCATCCCTAAGGGCGCGCATTTCATCCAATATCTCTCTTCTCTCTCCGTTTAATGAGTCTCTCACATCGGCGAACTCTCTGGCCTGGGCATTGAGGTTGTTACGCTTCTCTACGTGACTCCTGAACCTAAGTTCCGCGTTTTCTTCTTCAGTTTTTTTCTTCTTTTGCATTTTTTTACCTCTGAACCCGGAGAATATTCGGGGATTACAGGGGGCATAAATAATGCTTTCGATGAGCTTTTTCTTTGGGTTCCTCGGAGTATTTTTCTTTATGATTTTCTCCGCTGGGTCAGGCTGTAAAGAAAAATCTTCAGTAAAAAGAAACATGCCTGACCCTGCTCGAAAATCAATTGTTTGAAAATCGTCTGCTGGCGGGAACTTTCACCAGTCGATTACCCAGACAGTATCCGCAGGCACATGCACCCAGTAACCTCCACCTGTTTAGAAATAAATTAGGTATATCATTCATTTTTAAGGCGGCAGAACGCATTGGTTATCTCGGCCAGTTCCTTCGGGCTGAGCTTCACCGGTCGTTGTTCCGCATATGGGAGTGTTTCTGCAAATCTTCTGGCTTCCTGCTTGTCCATGCCTAAACGTCTGCGTTCTGAAACCAAGCCGTTTCTGACCTTACGGTTCTTGTGGGCGAACAAAATCCGCACCATATCACGGAAGGCCTCATCCGATTCCACCTGAAATCCCGCTTGCCTTGGTATTATCTCCACAATGGCAGAATCAACTTTCGGCACTGGATAGTAACTACCTTTTGACACATGTTTGACAATGGTGCAATCCGCCCTGTACTGGACCATGACCGATATCCTAGAATAGGTCTTTGTTCCTGGTTCGGCAACAAGATGTTCAGCAAACTCTTTCTGATACATCAACACGCCTTTCTTGAAGCCCTTATCCAGCAACCTCACGGTTATCTCCGATGATATCTGATAGGGGAGATTAGACACCACCTTGTCGAAATCCGGCAGGTCCGTCTTTAATGCGTCCATATTAATTATCTCCACACCTAATTTGCGGTCTAGGTACTCTGCAAGCCTCTTGTCTTTCTCTATGATGATAAGATTTCTTGTGAGTGGGACTAGACGTTCGGTCAATATCCCCAAACCGGAGCCAATCTCCAACACCTTCTCGTGACTTTGGATTTCCGCTTTCTGCACTATCCAATCCGCTATGCTCTGGTCCACCAAGAAGTGTTGACCATATCTCTTTGAGGGTCTAATGCCGAGTTTGTACAATTCCCCCTTAATATCAGAAACAATCATCTTACATTGGATTGTAAAGCCTATATATTATTTTTTCATATGACATAAAAGCTTATCAACTTCTTAAGTATAAGGCGCTGACAGAGGGTGTTCGTAAGGCCGTGGAGGAAAACCGAACATGAAAAAAATAGAGATATTAAATTCGATAAAAGGCACAGAAGTAAAAGTTGAAAAATTAAAAAATAAAGCAACGGAAGAGAGAGAGAACATAATTAAGGCGTCCAGGAGAGATGCGATAAAGATCACAGATAACGCTAAAGCAGAAGCTCAGAAGAATTATGATATTAAGATTGAACAGATGCAAAAAGAGATGGAAGAAATAAAGAAAAAGATGATTGAAGAAGGAACACGAAAGGCGAACGAAATAAAGGCAAAGGCAAAATTGAACCGAGAGATGGCCGTGAATTTGTTAATCAAGAAATTCGAAGGTGAGATCAGCGATGCTTAAATCCAAGGAGATGGAGAGAATCATTGTCGTCGGTCCAAAAAATCGTGAAGAAGACACCGTTGAAGCCATTCATTCCCTTGAACTGATACATATACTTGATTTCAAGGAGCCAGACGAGGACTTTCAGCTCGGTCAACCCCTCACAAAAGCCTCTGAAATATCCAGAAATCTTGTCAAACTGCGCTCAATCTCGAATACTCTCCAGGTCAAGGAAGAAAAGGTTGAGAAAGAAGAGGAAATCGTAGGTAAGGAAATTACTGGGAAGATACTCACATTAGAACTCAACATCAACGAGGAGGACAGGTCTAAAAAGGATGTGGAAGAACTCCTGACCGATACAAAAAACCAGCTTGAAACCTTGAAACCGTTTGCCTCATTAGGATTACCATTTGAGTTATACCATGGATATAGAAATCTGGCCGTTTTTGTGGGTGTGGTGAGTAAAAACACAAATGACATAGATAAAGTAACGGCAGAATACGAACTTGTGACACATGAGAGCACAATCGCCCTCTTCGTCCCGATTAAGCAAAAGGAGAAGGTTGAGTCATATTTGAGTGAGAAGAATTTTACACAATTGGAGATTCCTGAAGAAACGGGCGAACCAAAAGAAAAGGTTAAGACTCTTGAAATGCAGCAAGAGAAGCTGGAGAAGAAATACTCCGAGATTCAAGAAAGGCTTACAAAACTCCGAGAAAAGCATGCGGGTTTTATACTTGAGACCGAGGATTATTTATCTGTTGAAATCGAGAAGGCAGAGGCTCCTTTGAGGTTCGCCACCACTGAACATTCGTTCATCATTGACGGGTGGATCCCGAAGGAGAATTTTGATGACGTCAATAACAGGCTGGCTGAGATAGGAGATTTGTACGTAGGTTGCGTCGAATCTGATACCAAAGAAGCTCCAGTGCTCCTGGACAACCCCAAACCGTCAAGGCCCTTCGAGTTCCTCATTCACCTGTTCTCAACACCAAGTTACAAGGAGCTTGACCCCACCTTCATTGTCTCTATGATTTTTCCCGTATTCTTCGGATTCATGATTGGCGATGCCGGATATGGCGTGGTGATGATTGGGCTCGGGTATCTGTTGTGGAAAAAAATGAAGACCATCCCAGAACTTCAGGATATCGGACTCATTCTTGTCATGGGAGGGATTTTTGCACTTATTTTCGGGCTCTTTATATTTGGGGAGGCGTTTGCAATACCATTCCAAACACCAATCCACACAGAACTTCCTGGCGGAGGAAGCTGGTCCGCCTACTTGGGAATATCCATACCGATTCATACGGTTATTCACAAGCTTGAACCCTTAGGGGTTATAGACCTACTCTTATTATCTTTGGTCGGCGCCCTTGTACACCTGGGTATCGGCTACATGTTCGGAATAGCCAACGAAATAAAACACAACAAAAAGCATGCCATTGCGAAATTGGGGTGGCTGATTATCCTCTTCGGTCTATTCCTCCAGCTCATGTTCATGGCCCAAGGCACGCCTGTGGGCGGCTTCTTCATCAATAAAGTTTTCTTCTTCTTGCCGATGGCGGGCATTGCCATCAGCGGAATGATCATATTATATGTCAGTTTGGCCTGCATAATAGTCGGGATAGTAATGTTCATCCCTGCGGAGGGAGGGATGGCCGTCATGGAAATTATCGGATTAACGGCAAATATCCTATCCTATACGCGGTTAGCGGGGATAGCTGTTGCCAAAGGTGCCGTAGCAACTGCATTCAACGTGATGCTTCTTCCATTGCTTTTTAGCGGTAATATTGGGTTCATCATAATGGGTGCGGTTTTCATATTCTTAGCCCATGCTATGGTTCTCATACTCGGTGCTCTAGCATCGGGTATCCAAACTATCAGGCTCAACTATGTCGAGTTCTTCCTGAAATTCTATAAAGGCACTGGGTCAATATTTAAACCGTTTGGTAAGAGGAAGGTGAATACGTGACATTGAATAATTTGTTAGAGAAAAGAAGAAAGGAGGTGAGACTTTGAATTTAAGAAACCATCGGAAGAAGGCATATGTTCAAAGTAAACCTTCTTGTAAAACAACGGAAATATACAGAAAGGAGGTGAGAAACTGGGTGATAATGGTATGATTGCCTTATCAGTAGCAATAATAATGGTTGGCACGGGCCTAGCCGCGGCTTGGGCGGAGAAGGTCGTTGGTGGCGCCGCTGTGGGTGCTATGGCAGAGAAACCAGAGTTGTTCGGCAAAGGGCTGACAATGATGGTTCTTCCGGAAACCATAGTTATCTTTGGCTTTGCTATGGCGTTTCTCCTAATGTCTAAAATGTCAGAGATTGGTGGACCATAGTTTAAAAAGAAAGAGGTAAAAGCATGGCGCTAGATAAGGTAATCCAAGCTATCTTAGATGATGGCAAGAAAGAGGCAGAGAGGATTTTAGCCGAAGGTAGAACAGAGAGAGGGAAAATAATCGGCGAGGCCAAGAAAGAGGGCGAGATGATAAGAAAGGAGAGGAGCGATGAAGCAGAGAGATATGTAACGAGAATGAGAACTCAGGAAACCGCAAGGGCAGAAATCGATTCAAAAAAGGTTGTGCTCAAAGCTCAGAAAGAGTCTTTAGACGATGTTTACAATCGGGCCTTGAAACGCCTAAGTGAGAAATGGAGTGGTACGCTAATCGAAAACATTCTAAGACAAAAATTTTCAGAAGTCAAGGATGGACTGGTCTACTCAAATGAGAAGGATAGGGCAACAGTCGAGAGAATCGTCGGCACATACGGTGGAAGATTTGGTGGTGTGATAGAATGTGCCGGCGGCGTCATTATCGAGAACAGGGATAAAACAGTGAGAACTGATTACAGATTAGAAACCATATTGAAGGATGTTTGGGACGAATCCGTGATAGAGGTCACGTCTCTTCTTTGGGGGAAAGATTAGATGGTCGAGGTTCTTCAAAAGATTAATGAGTATTCGAGAAAGCTCGTGAAGAAAATCCCAATAGATATGGGAAACTATCCTTACGTTTGTGCTAGGCTCAGGGCAAAGAAGTCGCTTCTTTATCCCCCGGATATGTACCAGAAGTTCCTTCAGATGGAAATACCTCAAATAAGCAGAACCCTGGGTGAAGGAGAATACAAAGAGGAATTCCTTGCTTTGGGTGCAAAGTACAGCGGTGTCGACCTCATAGAAATGGCTACGAGTGAAAACCTTGCCAGAACATACACGAAAATCTTGGATTTCTCGGAAGGCCAGTTGAAGAACATCATATCAAAGTTCATAGACAGGTGGGACGTTTTCAATCTCCAGACAATCATCAGAGGTAAATTTTACGGTGCGGACAGTCAGGAAATCTGGGAGGATATTGTCGCTGCTGGATCTTTCACTGAGGAGTTTCTCAGAGACCTCGTGGAAAAAGAGAGCATAGACGAAATTATCGAGGCATTGGTGGACACGACGTATTACGAACCCCTCTTTCAAACAAGAGAAATTCATGAGGAAATGAAGACGGGTGCGCCTTTTGAGGATGCACTTTCCCATTGTTATTATTCCAACTTACTGGCCACCACGGAGCCATCAAATAAACCAAACACCCTGTTCCTCAATTTCATCAGGATGGAAATTGATGTACTAAATCTGAGAACGCTACTCAGACTCAACCTGGGAAATGCCACGGTCGAAGAGACCGTCTTCGTCGAAGGTGGTCTTGAAATGAGCTGTAGCGACTTGGAGAAAATGATTGAGATGGATTGGGATTCTTTGGTTACAAGGTTGGGCGCGTATTCGTTCTACGAAACCATTTCAGCCGAGTTGAATAAGGCGAAAGAGAAAGGACTGAACGAGGTGTTAAGATGCCTGGAGAAGCACGTACTCAGAGAGGCTTCAAGGTATGCCAATCTTCACCCTCTTTCAATTTTACCAGTTCTCGATTATATGATTGCAAAAAGGAATGAGATAGACAACATCAGAATTGTGGCCAGAGGAAAAGAAAGTGGATTGGATAATGATATGATAAGAAACCTCTTGGTTATTTAGGTGGAATCATGGAATTGGCCGTCGTCGGTAACGAGGAATTCGCTTTGGGCTTCAGATTAGTCGGGATAAGAAAGGTCTTTTGCTGTTCTGACGAAAACCTGGAAGAAGAGGTCAATGGAGTATTGGGTGATAAGGACGTGGGCATTTTGGTGCTTCATGACGCTTGTCTTTGCAATCTCTCTCAACCCTTGACTACTAAATTAAGAGAAAGCGTCAGACCGGTCTTAATCACGGTCGGCGAAGAGGAAGAGGATTTGAGGGAGAAAATCCGAAGAGCCATAGGAATCGATTTGTATGCGGAAAAGTAGGTGTGTGATCTGATGATAGAAAATTCAGATGAGAGCGGAGCAAAAGATGGCGCGGGTGAAATATACCGCGTAGCGGGTCCGGTGGTCACGGCGATTGGCCTGAAACCGAGAATGTACGATGTGGTCTTTGTAGGCGAGGAAAGCCTGATGGGTGAGGTCATTGGGCTAGTAAGAGAGAAGACCATCATTCAGGTCTATGAAGACACAACTGGAGTAAAACCCGGTGAAGAAGTGGTTGACACGGGCAAGCCGCTGGTTTTAGAGCTGGGCCCGGGCCTGTTAAGCAGCATATATGACGGCATCCAGAGACCTCTGCCCGTATTGAGAGAAAAAATGGGCGACTACGTGGAGAGAGGGGTGACCGCGCCCGGTCTCGATAGAGAGAAATCGTGGAATTTCGTGCCCAGTATACAGGAGGGCGACCAGATTAACGGCGGGGCCATCATCGGGACGGTGCAAGAGTCGGAGCACATGGAGCATAGAATCCTCGCACCCACGGATGCTGAAGGAACCGTCCAGAGCATTAAAGAAGGCGGTTACGGAGTCGAGGATGTCGTATGCACACTGGACAACGGTAAGAACCTAAAGATGATGCAGACCTGGCCTGTTAGAGTACCCCGACCCTACAAAGAAAAACTCATGCCCGAGATTCCCCTAATCACTGGTCAACGAGTTCTAGACACCTTCTTCCCACTGGCCAAGGGGGGAACCGCAGCCATACCGGGTGGTTTCGGGACGGGGAAGACCGTCACCCAACATCAGTTATCCAAGTGGAGCGACGCGAAGATTGTTGTGTATGTCGGCTGCGGGGAAAGAGGAAATGAGATGACCGAGGTTCTTACAGAGTTTCCGGAGTTAGAAGACCCCTGGACCGGTGCGCCTCTCATGCAGAGGACTATTCTGATTGCAAACACTTCGAACATGCCAGTCGCCGCCAGGGAAGCGTCCGTATACACGGGCGTCACCATTGCCGAATACTTCAGGGACATGGGTTACCACGTATCGCTCATGGCGGACAGCACGAGCCGATGGGCCGAGGCAATGCGTGAAATTTCCTCAAGGCTCGAAGAGATGCCCGGCGAAGAAGGATATCCCGCATATCTTTCAGCCAGACTCTCCGAATTCTATGAACGGGCTGGAAGAGTGACTGCGCTGAGCGGCTCCGAAGGCTCGGTTTCAATTATCGGGGCGGTTTCACCCCCCGGCGGTGATTTTTCAGAACCCATAACCCAAGGCACATTGAGGATTGTGAAGGTCTTCTGGGCTCTGGATACAAAACTTAGAGAAAGGAGGCACTTCCCTGCAATCAACTGGCTTACGAGCTACAGCCTTTACCTATCCACTTTGGAAGATTGGTTTACAAAAGAGGTGGCTCCAGATTTCCTCAGACTCAGAGGGTGGGCCATGGCTGTTCTTCAAAAGGAGGCCGAACTGCAAGAAATCGTTCAACTTGTGGGGTCCGACGCCCTGCCCGAGGAGCAGCGCCTGACTTTGGAAGTGGCCAGGATGTTGAGAGAGATAATCTTACAACAGAACGCTTACCATAAAGTCGATACGTACAGCGATATAAAGCGTCAATATATTCTTCTACAATCGATAAAGAAATTCTCTGATCTGGCCACCCGACTTATACCGTTGGGTATCAGTGTCGAAGTCATTGCTGGCCTGAACTCGAAACTCCTGCTTTCCAAGGTAAAATACGAAGAGAAGTTCGATGAGGAACTCGATAGAGCATTGAATAAAATGGAAGATGAGTTCAAAAACCTGGAGGCGAGTACATGAAAGAGTACAGGACGATAGCCGAGATCTCTGGGCCACTGGTGTTCGTCGAGAAAACAGAAGCGGTGGGCTACGGAGAGCTCGTGCACATCTCCCTAGCGGATGGAACAACAAAAAGAGGACAGGTACTGGACACCTCTAAGGATATGGTGGTCGTCCAGGTATTTGAGGGCACAGCGGGCATAGACAAATCTTCGGGCGTGAAGTTCCTTGGGGAAACCGTCAAGATCAACGTGTCAAAAGACATGCTCGGCAGAATCCTGTCCGGCAGCGGTGAACCGATTGACGGCGGACCGCCCATAATTCCAGAGAAAAGAATAGAGATTACCGGTGCCGCGATTAATCCCTGGGCCAGGGACAGCCCGTCCGAGTGGATTCAGACGGGCATTTCCACAATAGACGGGATGAACACGCTGGTAAGAGGACAAAAGCTTCCTGTATTTTCCGGTAGCGGACTGCCCCATAACGAAATCGCGCTGCAAATCGCGAGACAGGCCAAGGTCGTGGGCAAGGAGGAGGAGGAGTTCGCGGTGGTTTTCGCGGCCATGGGTATAACTCATGAGGAAGCACAGCAGTTCATCAAGGATTTTGAAAGGACTGGCGCTCTTAAAAGGGCGGTGATATTCCTGAACCTGGCAGACGACCCCGCCATCGAGCGTTTAATCACGCCGAGGATGGCCTTGACCTCTGCCGAATATCTGGCCTTTGAGCAGGACATGCACATCCTGGTCATTCTCACGGACATGACAAACTACTGCGAAGCGTTAAGGCAGATTGGGGCCGCAAGGGAAGAAGTACCAGGAAGAAGAGGGTATCCGGGATACTTGTACACCGACCTGGCCACAATATATGAAAGAGCCGGAAGAATAAAGGGGAAGAAAGGCTCGATTACCCAGATACCTATTATCTCAATGCCGGACGACGATATCACACATCCTATTCCGGATTTGAGCGCTTACATAACCGAAGGCCAGCAGGTTCTCGATAGGAATCTTCACCGCAAGGGAATCTATCCTCCGCTCAATCCGCTAGATTCACTTTCTCGATTGATGCGCCTGGGCATAGGTGAAGGCCTGACAAGGGGAGACCACGATCAGGTCGCGAA
Source organism: Methanobacteriota archaeon (assembly GCA_030670795.1). Taxonomy (GTDB): domain Archaea; phylum Thermoplasmatota; class Thermoplasmata; order SG8-5; family SG8-5; genus SG8-5. The sequence goes on from DAOVAY010000054.1 coordinate 9,119, forward strand.
CCAACTTTATGCCGCTTATGCCGAGGGAAATGACCTTAGGGGGCTGGTGGCAATCGTCGGAAAGGAATCCCTTTCAGAAAGGGACAGAAAATTCTTAGAGTTCGCGGAGATGTTTGAAAACGAGTTCATAAGACAAGGCAGAGACGAAGAGCGAGGCATCGAGGAAACCTTGAAGATTGCCTGGCGGTTATTGTCTACCTTACCGAAGGGTGTGCTTGTGAAGATTGACAGAGAGACCATGGAAAAGTATTATCCGAAGGAGCAGGCGGCTCCAAAAAAGGAGCCGAGCGAAAAGAAAGAAGAAACGCCAGTTGAAAAGAAAAAAGTTACACCGGTCAAGGAGAGGGTAGTTAAGGAGTGAATATGACGACTGAATATAAACCAACAAGGTCAACTCTTCTTGAAATCAAGAAAAAGATTAAATTGTCTGCAACCGGCTATAAACTCCTGAAGATGAAGCGAGACGGTCTGATAATGGAGTTCTTCAAAATTCTAGACAAATCGAAAGACATCAGGTCACGCATAACAAAAGGATACAAAATTGCAATGGAAAAAATTGCCATCGCCAAGTGTGTGGACGGCACCATAGAGGTGAAATCCGCGGCCTTTGCCCTGTCAGAGAATCCGACGCTCGGGCTGAAGAGCAGGAATGTCATGGGCATTGAAGTACCAGAGATAGAAGCACAGAGCGTGAAGAAAAGTGTTAACGAAAGGGGCTATGGCATAATCGGCACTTCAGCTAGAATCGACGAAGCCGCCCAGGCCTACGAAAACCTTGTAGAGGACATCATTCTGGCCGCTGAATACGAAACAAAAATGCGCAAGCTGATTGAGGAGATTGACAAAACGAAGAGAAGGGTCAATGCCCTTGAATTCAGAGTCATCCCTGAACTTGAAAGCGCCGAGGCGTTCATAAAATTCAGGCTTGAAGAGATGGAGAGGGAGAACACCTTCAGGTTGAAGAGGCTAAAGAAGGCGAGCGCATGAAAATCTTTGCAAAACCAGGACCGGGCAATACCGACGAATGCATCAGGCTGGCTCATGAACGGGCAAAGGAGCTCGGGCTGAAAGAGGTCGTGGTCGCCACGAACAAGGGCGACACCGCGGAAAAGGTCTTGGACGCCTTCGAAGGATTCAAAGTAATCGTGGTGAACCATCATGCCGGATTCAGGGAGCCGTGGAAGGTGGAACTTCCGGAAGATGCGAGGAAAAAACTTGAAGAAAGGGGCGCCCGAATAGTAATAGCCAGTCATGCCCTGAGCGGAATAGAGCGGGCCTTCAGAGAAAAGTTCCAGGGGATTTATCCCAGCGAGCTGGTCGCAGAAGTGCTGCGCCTTTTCGGTCAGGGAACGAAGGTCTGCGTGGAAATCGCACTCATGGCCGCGGATGCCGGAGCCTTGAGCGGTGACACCGTAATGACGATTGGTGGAACTGGCACTGGGGCAGACACCGCAATAGTACTCACCCCGGCTCATCAGAAAAATTTCCTGGACATGAAGATACACGAAATCGTGTGTAAACCATGGTGAGATTTCTTTAGCGAAATAGTTTTATCGCCAAGCAATATGTGGACATGGTTATCATATGTCTGTCAAGATCGGAATCATCGGGGGTTCTGGAATCGCGGACGCCGGCTTCTTCGAGGAAGTGGAGAAAAAAGAGTTGGACACGCCCTTCGGAAAGCCCTCGGCATCATATGTCATAGGAAAATCGGGAAACGTCGATGTTATATTTTTACCAAGGCATGGCATCGGTCACAAGATCCCGCCCCATGACATCAATTTCA
>DAOVAY010000025.1 GCA_030670795.1 Methanobacteriota archaeon
TACATTCTGGTGATACTGGCCCTGAAAACGTTCACCTACCAGGACAGCAGAATTATCCTCACCGCCCTCGGACGACCTCCCCGTACACCTGAATGAGTCTGGACACGCAAATATCGGGATTATGAAACCTCTCGATGAAGGCGCGCGGGTCCTCGACCTCGTCGGGATTCTGGCCGTCGTAGAATTTGATAAATTTCTTTTCAAAATCGGTAAACGTCCGCAGACCGCACGCCATCGCTTCCAGTCTGGCCTTCGAAACCAGATCGTGAATCGTGCCTATCATTACCTCGTATTGATTGAAGAACGCCGGCAGCTCTTCGTGTGGCACGAAGGGCAACGTCCTGACGTTGGCGGGAAATTGAACTTCATCGCCAACGTTCACGCAATCGTATTGTTTGTCCGGCTCGATGAAATTCAAGACATGAGAACCTTTCACGAACTTGCCGCAGATGAGGGTTCTGTCCGTTTTCGGGACTTGAGGCATTGGTCTGAACATCCCGAGGTCCACCGGATTCGGAACGTATTCGCCCCGGGCCTCGAAATCGATGAGGTCCGGTGTGCTGAGGAATATCTTCACGGCGCGTTTTCGCATAAACTGGCTTATCTTTCGGTTGCGGAAAGGCAGGTCTGTTCTTCCCGATGATGTAACGAGCCTTATGTCGGAGCCGTGGCAGTGGAGTATTAACGGAATTTTACGTTTTCTGGCCGCCCTGAAAGCGCGAATCGTCGACATGTTGAGCGCGTAGTGTGCGTGAACGATGTCGAAGTCGCTCACGTTGACTGTTCGCACGTCCTCCACGAACTTCGACTGGATGCCCCGTTTGTTCATCTCCCTGACCAAGAGCGGGGGTATGTTCGCAATGTCGTGGACGTGAAGAATTCTCATCACTTAATTCTCCTCATAACTGTGACCATCGGGTTGCACTCTATCATTAACTGCCGGCTGCCCTCGGGAAGTTTTACCTCGACTGTCAGTTTGCTGCCGCGGCGCCTGATGGTTTTCGGCATCAGGCCGTCAGCATTGAATGTCGAAACCAAGGCAGAGGAAAGGTGGTTCACCCTGACAGAATAGCGGTTCTTCATCTTGTCGATTCTTGGTGACGGATAATACAAGGTTTTAACGCCTTTGCCATCCCGAGCCAGCAAGTCGAGATTGACTAGTTTTTTCAACCTGATGTTTACGAGCTGCTGGTCTTCCTTAAGTGCCTTGACAATCTCCCTCTCTCTGATGCCGGAATCCGACTGGATGGCCTGCGAGAGTACCTGTTTCATACCTTTGTCGTTGACGACGGAGAACCTCCCCGCATCGTCCGGATGGATCATGCTAGTAACCCAGAAAACGTTCTTTCGACCGCATTTTCCGGTTTCGACATAACGGGTGTGTACCAATTTTTGCAGGTGCCAGGAGATGGTGGGTGCGCTGAGATTCCTGGCTCTGGCTATTCCCCGGAGGTGGTCGCACGGATACTTACAGAGATGCATAAAAATATCAAGTCTGGCCGAGTTCATTAACAACGAGATTTTGGCCTTCTGGGTCTCGATCTTGTCGAAGAGCGCATCCTGTTTGAAGGCCTTCTTCAGCGCCCTACCCGCCGACGTCTTCATTTACACAACCTTTTGGCCATGTTCTCGAAAACCCTTTCGACGTTCTCACCGTTCTTGGCGCTGGTCGCGTAATGCGGACAACCCATGTCCATCGCGGCCTTCCAGAGCTCCTGGCTGGTAATCTCGTGCTCATCCTTCAGATCGTTCTTGTTTCCGAGAAGAGTGAGCGGGACCTTTCCGACGACGTCGGTGAATCCGGAATACCACCAACGAATCTTTTTCAGGGTATCCTTGCGGGTCAGGTCAATAACAAGAAAACCGCCCTCCGCACCCTTGTAATACTGCTTGTGCACGTTCTCGAATCTGGCCTGGCCCAGTATGTCGTGTATCATGATGCTGAGGTGTATCTCGTCGCCGTATTCGTTCTCGATGTCGATGACCTTTTTCGTGACCTTCGCGCCGATGGTGGCCAGATACTTATCGTCGAACTCATCGTAAACGTACTTGCGGATAAGCGAGGTCTTGCCTACGGCCCCGTCCCCGATAAGGCATATTTTTTTGATAAGATTTCTTTTAGCCATACTTCCAGCCACGATGATTGTATGACAAACGTTTGTATTGTATAAAAGGTTTGCCGGAGATTTTTGAACATCCCCGCCCTCACAGACGGGGCTTTCACAAATCATTGCTGTGTTCTGCTTGTCACTTTTCTGCTGGCACATCGATACCCCGCCCTCAAACTGAGAAAATACAGACATCCAGACGGGGCATGTTGCTGGGCTCTTACCATCTTTTCTCTTGGCTGGGCGGGTATCAGCGATGTGCCAGCCTGGCGGGGGGCTGGGAGGTGGGTCCAAAAAGGTATAGAAGAAATTGGGTGTCAAACCTTTTATTCGTCAATGCACTTATCCTGTCCGATGAAGCGCAGTCAGGAGTTCGTCTTCGAGTGTTTCCGTGACTATTACTCGAAGGTGAAAGTCCCGGAGCCAGATATGCTGCAAAACAGAGAATTCGGCATGATTCTGCCCGGCAGGTCGATGTGGAGGCATCTCGGGTTCGATAGCCAGGATTCGTACCGCGCTTTCCTCCAAAAGAACGTGCCCCTTCATGCCTATCACTCGTCGGCATACTACGAGACCCCGAACGCCCCGACAATGGATAAAAAGGTCTGGCTCGGCGCAGACCTCGTATTCGACCTGGACGCGGACCACATTCCCGGCCACGAAAATATGAACTACGGGGAAATGCTGGCCATGGTGAAGGTGGAATTTGAAAAATTACTCGACGACTTCCTTCTCGGAGACTTCGGATTCGACGAGAAGGACATACGGATCGTGTTCTCGGGTGGCCGCGGCTATCACGCACATGTGACAGCCGACTCGGTAAAAGCTCTCTCCAGTCACGAAAGGCGGGAGATCGTGGACTACATCACCCTGCCGGACAAGGACCTTAGCCAGTTCATCGGTCAAGAGGTTTTTGATGTCCGTACATTTCAAGGGCATTCAAATGTAAAGCACCTTTTTTATTTGCCTGATGAGAACTCAAAAGGCTGGCCAGGCAAATTCAGAAAAGGTGTTTTTGAATATTTTGAGATTGCTGAAACGAAATCAAAGGAAGAAATCATAAAGGAGTTTGAGGATTTCGAAGGAATAGGTAAAAAGACGGCCCTAGACTTATGGAAAGCTCTATTCGAGGGCCAAAAAGGAAAACGTGGGCTGGACTTAATCAGAAAAAAAGACAAGAATGGAAGAAATCGTCTGGAAGCATTCCCAAGTGATGGATTAAGAAAACGCTTTAGAGATTTCATCCTCGATAAAATCAGGATCATGGCTGGCGAGACAGACGAGCCGGTCACCGCGGACGTGAAACGCTTAATTCGGCTTCCCGGTTCGCTGCACGGGAAGACCGGCTTCGTCGTCAGGGATATTTCGCTCGAAGAGTTGAAAAATTTCGAGCCGTTGAGGGATGCGCTCTGGGAAGGTTTCGAGGGCGAAATCGAAATAGTCGGCCAGACTGACGAAAAAATTGAGCTGGCCGGAAAGAGTTGGGCCTTGAAAGAAGGCGATAAATTTACCGTGCCCAAGGCTGTGGCTCTGTTTGCTATTTGCAAGAAATTCGGAATGCTGGCTGATTAGACGATTCTATGCCTCTTATACGCCGGAATGTCGGTGTTGAAACAGTACTGGACAAATTTGAAGTCCTTTCTGAACTCGCAGACGTCCTCCTTCACCTTCGCCGGGTCCTCCTTGTCCATTGCGATTCTCTTGATAAATTCCGCAACTTCGGTCATGTGGCTCTCTTTCATTCCGATGCGAGTGAGCTCTTGAGTGCCCAGACGTATCCCGCTCGGGCTCTTCGGCTTCGTGTCCCAGGGCAGGAGGTTCTTGTTGGCTATCATGTTGGCATCCTCCATAAGCTGCGAGATCATCTCTCCGCCGCCGTGCTCCGCAACGTCGATGGCCAGTGTGTGCGATTCCGTAAATCCGAGATGCGGGCAGAACACCTTGAAACCGAGCTCGTACATTGCCTGGCCGAGCGCCTTCGCGTTCCTGATTATCTGGTCTGCGTAGTCCTCGCCGAATTCCAGATGCTCGGCCAGCGTTATCCCGAGGGCGGCCATGGCATGAAGGTGGTGGTTGCTCGTAACACCCGGGAAAATGCCGGATTTGAGACGGCGCAGCATCTTCTCGTCGCGGGGATTAGCCAGCAGTATTCCGTGCTGCGGTCCCGGAAGAGTCTTGTGGGTCGAGCCCGTTATCATGTGGGCCCCCTCCCTCAGCGGGTCCTGGAACCGGCCTGCCGCGATCAAGCCCAGAACGTGGGCACCGTCGTACCAGACCGGGCACCCTATTTCCTCGAGGGTGGGCCTCAGTTCTTCCAGCGGTGCAGGGACCAGAAATACCGAGCGCCCGAACAAAGCCAGCTTCGGCCTCACCTCAAGCAGCATCTTCTTCGTGGCGTCGATGTCGAGGTTCATGTTCTCGACGTCGAACGGGTAATTTTGATTGGTAAGTCCGCGGATACCGACGGCACCGAACTTCGCGGTGCTGATGTGCGCCCCGTCCGATAATGCGGGCGTCGTAATCACGTCGCCCGGCTTCGTCAGGGCTTTGAGGATGCCGATGTTGGCAACGGTGCCCGAAATGGGGCGGGGATCGGCGTATTCGCACTTGAAAAGTTTGCGGGCCAGCTCCATGATCTTGAGCTCGACCTTGTCAACGTAGATGTTACCGTGGTAGTACCTCTCGCCGGGCTCGCCCTCGGCGTATCTATCGTGAAAATCGGTAACCAACATCTCACGGGCCAGCGGGCTGATGACGTTCTCCGAGGCGATCATCGGGATCGAGTTGTCGAACCACTCGTGGTGCCTGTCTATCATGCCTGAAATGTAATCCGCTTCCTTCTTCCAATCGCTCATCAAATCACCGAAGACGGAAATATCGTCTTGAGTAAAAAGCTTGTTGCTTAATTAGAATGGACAAATAGATTACATTGTTCAGGAACTCATAACTTCCTATTGGTGTATGGTGCATAATGTGGGAGTGTAGAACAAAGGTTTATATGTTTGAAATAACATTAAGAAAATAATCTCGTGTGAAGATGGTGGAAGAGGTTATTATGGCAAGCAAGGGCATTAGTACGGTTATCGGTGTATTGGTCATTTTGAGCAGTCTAATTGTTGTTGGAGCGGACGATGTGGGTGGAGGAAGTCATACTGTAGATAAAGGTATATTATCCATCCTTGAACCTCCTGTCAGCAACTATGTACCCCATGCACCAATCAGAATAGACGAAGATGCGGATTTCGATGCAGCACATGGTGTTAGTGCAGGCAGTGGAACCGATATTGACCCTTGGATCATTGAGGGTTATGATATTAATGGAACTGGCTATGGGTACTGCATTTATATAGGCAACACGACAGATTATTTCGTTGTGAGGGATTGTTATTTACATGAAGCAGCTGGAGGTATTGGTGAACCCTTCTATCCAGATTCGGGATTAACTTTTTTTTATGTGCAAAACGGAGTAGCCAACAACAACAATATTTCAGGCTATGATATTAGTATATATGGCATATATCTTGTTTCCTCATCATCGAATAATAAGATAACAGGTAATAATGTTACGAGAAATGGGAACTATGGTATCTATGTTTTTTCATGTTCAAACAATAACATATCAAACAACAATGTGTCGAACAATGGGGATGGCATATATCTTTCCTTTTCGCCAGACAACAACATCACAGGCAACAAGGCATCCTTCAACAGTAATGGCATCTTCTTCAGTCTCTCCGACGGCAACACAGCAGAAAATAATAAAGTCACCAACAACTGGGCTGGAATAACACTGTCCATGTCCGGCTCTAATGTCCTTGAAAGTAACGAGGCTTTAAACAATGATCACGGTTTATATGTGGGGGACTCGTCCCATTATTCGGGTATATTCAACAACACGATATCATCTAACAACTTCAATGGCATCTATATAGATTTCTTATCTGCTGGAGCCACAATATACGGTAATGAGATATCTCTGAATGATGATTACGGCATATACATTACAGGGAGTGTTAACCTCATCTACCATAACAATTTCATTGACAATGCGAATCAGGCATATGATGATTCCACTAATTTCTGGAACGACACCTACCTATCAGGTGGCAACTATTGGAGCGACTTCGACGAGGCTATCGAAGGGGCATATGATGATTACAATGGTGCGAACCAAGACGCATTAGGTGCTGATGGCATTGTAGATTCGGGTCCCCCCGTTGGAGGCTTGAATCCCTACCCCAATATCCAAGGGGGAGCTGGTGCTCAGGACAATTATCCTCTGATGGAAGAAGTTGTTGATGGTCGCGTCCAGCGGCCTCCATTCCGCATCGACTCGAACGCAGACTTCAACGCGGAACACGGCGTAAGTGGAGGAAGCGGCACTGAAGCAGATCCTTGGATCATCGAAGATTGGGACATTGACGGTACTGGCTTGGGATATTGCATTTACATAGGAAATACGACAGATTATTTCGAGGTGAGGGACTGTTCTTTGCATGATGCCAGTGGAGTTAATAGTATACCCTATTATCCTGATTGTGGAATGACCCTTTATGATGTACAAAACGGAACCATCGACGACAACAATGCCTCCTCAAACGATAATTATGGCATCTACCTCCATAATTCCAACAGCAACAACACCATAACCAACAACAACGCCTTGAGCAATGGGGGTTGGGTCGGGTGCGGCATCCGCCTCGATAACTCCTATAACAATACCATAACCAACAACAATGCATCTTTGAGCATTGGGATTGCCGCCGCGTTCGGCATCTACCTCGATAACTCCAACGGCAATATAATCGACAACAACACTGTCGACGGGTCCTCTTATGGCGGCATCTACCTCTATATATCCAACAACAACACCATCTCTAACAACACCGCCACGGACAACAGCAACGGCATCTGGGTCAGGCAATCCAACAACAACACCATCTCTAACAACACCGCCACGGACAACAGCAACGGCATCGAGCTCTCTGACTCCAGCAACAACACCGTAACCAACAACACCATATCCTTGAACACCAACTATGGCTTCTACCTCTCTGACTCCAGCAACTATAACCTCATCTACCATAACAATTTCATTGACAATGTGAATCAGGCATATGATGATTCCACTAATTTCTGGAACGACACATATCCCTCTGGCGGCAACTACTGGAGCGACTTCGACGAGGCTATCGAAGGGGCATATGATGATTACAATGGTGCGAACCAGGATGTAGCAGGAGCCGACGGTATTGTGGATCAGGGACTTCCTGCGGGAGGTTTGAATCCATACATCAATATCCTCGGCGGTGCAGGCGCTCAGGACAATTATCCGTTGATCGGGGGACCGGTAGTCGAAAATTTCGACATCCCCATAACCGGCACTGGCTGGCAGTTCGTGTCGTTCCCGATAACTGCCACAGGCGATGTCACGACGGTCTTCGATGATGAGTACTGGGGCGGTGAGGCTGCTGTTGATGCGATTAAATGGGACATGATGTACTGGTACGACCCAACCGATGCATCCGACCCGTGGAAGTCTTACAACAAGAACTGGGGCGGCACCCAGGACATGCCTACCATCGACAATACAATGGGCTTCTGGATTCACATCACGGACAATCCGCCCCTCCCCGGTGACGGCATGCTGACGATCGGCGAGGGCTATGATCCCTCAGGCGAAACCGTCACTCTCTACCAGGGCTGGAGCCTCGTCGGATTCCCGACTACCGCGACAGATGTCCAGGCCCAGGACACGTTGCCCAATTGGGGAAGCACGGTTACGAAGATTGGCTTCTACAACGATGCACAACCGTACGACATAACCGAGACGAGCGACGGCACGACCCTGATGAATCCAGGCAATGCGTACTGGGTATACTCCACCATCCAGCAGGACTGGAACGTTGCGGCATAGAATCAGTAAACAAGAGGACCAGGGTCTCTATATCCCATCTGTAACTGGTGAGAAATTTCAACATCATTTGTACGGGACAAGGCAGAGGAATTTTACCGGCACGTTGCCCGTGTTCTTGAACTGGTGTTCTTCATTTGCTGGCAAGAATATCACATCGCCGGCTCTAAACGGGTTGTCCTTGCCCCCGTTTACCACTGCGCCTTCACCCTCGACAATGAACACCTCGTGCTCGAAATCGTGGGTGTGCAGGGGTGTGTGGCCGCCCACGTCCATCGTGAAGAGGCGCATCGCGAAGTTCTCCGCGCCGTCCTCGTCCTTGATGAGCCAGCGTACTGTCGTGCCCTTCACGCCGTCCATCTCAACTCTTTCCTCGTCAACTTCCGAATAGTGAACGTGCTTCATATCCTCACTCCCAGCGGCCAGTATGCAATTCGTAAAGCATACGGCGGCATTATTTGACCCTCGCCAGCACCGCGTCCCAGTCAGGGATGTTTTCCTGCGGCCCGATGTTCTCCAGCGCGAAGCTGGCTGCCGAAGCACCGAGCTTTCCGCACGTCTCCAAATCCATCGAGCGGCTCAGACCGGCATAGAAACCGGCCCGATAGGCATCGCCCGCGCCGGTAGGGTCGAGATATTTCAACGGAGAAACCGCCGGAATCTCATAAACCTTGTCCTTGGTGATGATCTCGCTGCCTTCCTTCCCTTTCGTCAGAATCAGGGTTTCGATGTGAGCCAGCAAGTCGAGCTTATCCCCCATGCCAAGATATTCCATGGCTCTTTTCAGCTCCCCTCTGTTCACGAACAGATAGTCTGCCATCTCCAGAAGTTCCGAAAAAGTACCGGCATCGTAGACGTAGTGGATTTCCTGCGCGGGGTCGAAGGCGATGCGTTTGCCATGGGCCTTCGCATGCTCCATCGCTTTCCTGTAATGAGCTGGCCTGCCTGTCCCGATGTGAATGAGCTCCGATTTTTCTACTGTATGCTTCGATATCTCGAAGTCGTCCATGTCCTTCATCGGGCCCTGGTTTATGATGGCCACCTGGTCCTGCTGCGGGTCGGTCATTATCCAGCAGGTCGGGGTCGCGTACCCCTCCTTTTTCACCAGGCCGGTAAGGTCGACACCGTCGTTTCTCATAGCAGATTCAAAATCTTCCGGAAAATCCGGGCCGACGAACGACGCGAGGGCTGTTTTGACTCCCAGTTTTGCAGCCCATCGGGCTATGTTTGCCCCTGTTCCGCCGTAATATATAGTTTGGTCGAGCATCTCTATAGATGTGTTTGTTTCCGGCAGACTGGGTAAGCTGATGATGTAGTCCAAGTTCACGTGCCCGAAGACCCCTAAGAAGTTACTCAAGCAGTCCCTCCAATATCCTGACGATGTCATCGAATTTCTCATACTTAAAGTGCTCTATATTCTCATCGTCGAGGTGTATTGCAAGCTTCCTTTTTGCAAAAATAATGTCGGCCTCTTTCGCGGCGCAGAAGTCCGAACTGCCGTCGCCGATGTAGATTATCTTCTTTCCCTGGCCCTTGATTGTTTGGAGATGCTCCAACTTGCAATTCCCGCATTTTTCGCAATCCAAGCCAGTGCTCTGAAATTCTAATTTTAAGCCTTCGGACGTGAACCTGGCACTGTTGACCAGCACATCGACATCGACACCATATTTTTCAAACATAAAATGGATGTAAAAATCCAGGCCCTCGCTCACAACTAGGACAGGGATCGAACGTGCGTCGCAGAATCGCTTGAACTCGGAAAACGTGGCATCCAGCCTCATGTTCTTGTCCACGAAATCCAGAATTTGAGCTTTGGAGGCTTTCACGAGTATAAATTGCTCGGGCAGCTCCTGGCGGGATGTTATCTCGCCGGTCTGATATTTTCTCTCCAAACCCTTCCAGTCACCGGTGCTGAACTCCTTGACGATCGAGTAAGCGACGTCGACTTCTGAAATCGTGCCGTCAAAATCGGTCAGCACAGAATAGGCCAGATTAATCCCTCACGTGCCTTCCTGCCACGAGGCCAGATACCTTTTCTGCTCCCCGGTGCTCTCGTCGATGGAGATGCCCATTGTCTTCAATTTCAGTCTGGCCACGAGGTCGTCGAGTTCCGGCGGAACGTCGTAGACCTTCGGTTCCAGCTCCGCGTGCCTGGTCGCTATCTGGTCCGCACACAATGCCTGAATCGCAAAGCTCATGTCCATGATCTCCACGGGGTGCCCCTGACCGACAGCCAGATTGACAAGGCGCCCTTCACCGAGCAGGTACACCTTTTTCCCGTTTTTGAGCGTGTACTCGTCAACGAGCTCCCTGACCTGTTTCTTCGAGGTCGAGAAGTTGTCCAAAGCCTCCTTCGAAATCTCGTTGTCGAAGTGCCCGGAATTCGCCAGAACACAGCCGTCCTTGATGACTGCCAGATGCTCCTCCGTTATGATGTCCTTGCAGCCCGTTGCCGAGATGATAAAATCTGCGTTTTTCACCGCTTCGACCATCGGAGCAATCTCGAAACCGTCCATTCTGGCCTCGACTGCCCTTATCGGGTCCACCTCGGTTACAGCGACGTTGCCTCCCATTCCGTGCACACGCATCGCTATCCCCCTTCCGCACCAGCCGTAGCCGGCAACGACAATGCGCTGCCCGGCGATGTTCAGGTTCGTGGCTGTCATCACACCGTCAAGAGTGGACTGGCCTGTGCCGTACCTGTTGTCGAACAGATACTTCATCTTCGCATTGTTCACGGCGAATACCGGAAACTTCAATTCGCCGGCCTTTTCCATGGCCTTAAGGCGGATGATGCCAGTGGTCGTCTCCTCGTTGCCGCCGAGAATGTTCGGCAGGAGGTCCTGGCGCTTCGTATGAAGCAGAAATATCAGGTCACCGCCATCGTCGATAGTTATCTGCGGCTCGATGGCCAGCACGGAATCCAGGTTCGCATAATATTCGTCGTTAGACTCGCCTTTCTTCGCGAAAGTTTCGAGACCGAACTCCTCATTGAGGGCGATCGACACCGAATCATCCGTCGAAAGCGGGTTGCAGCTGGCCAGCCTAACCTTTGCCCCGGCATTCTGGAGGGTGAGAGCCAGTATTCCAGTCTTCGCCTCGACATGCAAGGCCATTCCTATTCGTTTTCCTTCCAGCGAGCCCGAGTCCTTCAACCTCTTTTCGGCCTCTTCCAGAACGTGCATATGAGTCTTTGCCCAGTTCAACCTATCGGTTCCCTTTTTCAACAACTGGCTTGTCATCTGAACACCTCATGTGAGATTGGAACTTAGTAATAAAAGGTTTGCAATCGTAAACTATCAGCCCTTTGGTCTGAAAGTTTTCTCTCAGCAGCCATATGCTCACCTTCTCGAAGCAGATGTCTAGCTTCGAGTTATTGCTTGCAATTGGTGGAGCATACGGCGGTATCACTAACTGAGGGTACCACTAACCCGTCGATTTTTCTATCAGGTCAGCCCACAGGTCCCTCTTAGTGGCCAGCAGTTCCTGGTCCTCGTTGACCTCCGTGGCTGCCTCGATGAGGTAATCCACGAGCTCCATCACAGACTCCCTTGTGGGATTGTTATGGTCCATGCCTGCTCTGGCCACCTCTTCGCGAAGTATTCGACCGGCTTTCACGGAGTTGCCGTAAAGCTCCGAAAACTCGAAAATGATGAGGTCAGTTACTTGGACCAGCGTTTCTCTGGGGCTCTCATCCTTCAAGCGGTTGATCGTGAGCTCGCGAATGCGGTCGTAGAAGGGGTCTTTGGCCCTGTTCGTGTGCAGGGTCATCAAAGCCATTGTCGAGAATGCATCCTCCACCTTTTCGCCGGTTTTGGCACTCGTAAGGAACCAGGTATTGAGGTCTTCCGGCAAGCTCTCCTTCATACCGTGATTGTAATTGCGCTCGTATCTGCCGAAGATGTCCACTGCCTCCATGATTTTGTCGTCGGTGCTGATATCAGACTTGTTAGCCAAGAATACGATAGGCAAATTGATGCTGCCGATCGTCCTGAAAAGGAGCGGAATCCAATACTTTTCCATGTTTTTTATGGTGTCCAGACGAGTAAGGTCGCCAACGATGATAATGCCCTGGGCTCCGACCATCTGCCTTGCCTGCGCAGACATGTAGCCTTCTCTTCCCAGCATGTCCCAGACCATCAAGTTCATGACCGCATCTTCATCCTCGATTTCCATCTGGATCTCCTTCTTGCTGACCTTGGTCCCGATAGTCGAGATGTAGCTGTCGTCGAACTCGTCGTGCACGAACTTCCGGATAAGACTGGTCTTTCCGACCGCGGAGTCCCCCAGTAAAACAATCTTCTTGGCAAATTTCTTCATAGCATTCACCCCTGATGCTCTGTACACAGCATATCTTCGTAACTATTTAAGATTAATGATGGCACACATTCAGAAACCTTTTCTTATAGCTTCAAGCGCCATAGCCAGATTTCTCTCATTGTCGAAATCCGCCATAGTTTTAGAGAGCCCTTCGCCGCTGGCCTTTATCTCTTCTGCGAATTTCGTTACATTCGGTATTGCCCGAGTCACTTCATCGACAATAGATACGGAAGCGACTTTCGAGCTTCTGGACAAGGGGTTAAGGTCGATGACAATTGTGGTCTTTCCCATATCTCTCAATGCCTGCGCGCGGTCACCGTCCTCGAGCGGGACGAGGATGACGTCTGCCGAAAAAATTCCACTCTCTGTGCACAGTGCCCGGGCATGTTCAAGACCCGGGATCTGAGCGTCCGGCTCTGCTCCCAGGACATTTTGAGCGCCAAAATTCTCTAGATGCTCGACAATCTTCGCAATCCTTTCTTCCGTCCTGTAGAAGAGGTTGACCTCCAAAGCCGCCCCTGTCGTTGAAGCCAGCTCAATCAAACTTTTGGGGCACAGTGCCGCAACGTTGCCGTTAACCGATATTATCGGATTGCTTGCGTTCAAAAGCTGAAAGGCAGAGACCCTTTCTGCCTCTTCGGCAAAGTCGTTGGTCTTCTCGCCGATAAGATAATCCAGGGCCTCGCCACGACCGTGTGCGATAAGGCCAGCTTCTGCAACAATTCCATTTCTGAAGCCTTCAATGAGTCGATCTCTTCTGAGCAGGGATTCGTATCTGGGATGTGATTCGGGCACGTTCATTGCCATGTCATTCGAGATTAGGCATAAAAAGTTAACCACAGATTTCCTGTAAACTACCAGGCCATAATAATCTGGCGTTTCTATTCTGGCCTGGAAGTTTACATTCCATCAGCCATATGCTCAATTGCTCGAAGCCAGAGAATTTCTGGCTTCGAGGCTCGATGAATAGTTATCGATGAGCATACGGCAGTATCACGTTAGTGCTTGGTCGATTTATAGTTGTGCATTTTCGGTACTGTTGCGGTTCTGTTGCATCTTCGGGACATATCACCCGATAATTAGGGGCGTTGCATTCGGGTGAAAAGCCAATTTTTTTCAATCCGTTAGAGCTTAGAATAATAATCTCTTGCCATAGGTGAAGTTCTAAGTCTG
The DNA here is from genome assembly GCA_030670795.1 of Methanobacteriota archaeon. Classification (GTDB taxonomy): domain Archaea; phylum Thermoplasmatota; class Thermoplasmata; order SG8-5; family SG8-5; genus SG8-5. The sequence goes on from DAOVAY010000025.1 coordinate 13,516, forward strand.
TATGGGAACAATTTTTTATAATTTTCAAGGAGTTCTTGTTCTTCCCCCTCCTTAATAATTATATTTTCCCAAGATTTAATGCTTTGATTAATTTTGTGGCGGATGAAGCCTTGATATTCTTTTTGTTTTGGTGATAATACAACTTCTTTATGATTTTTAAAATACCTCCTATGATACCTCCTTATTACTTTCTCCAGTATTTCTTCTAAATCGTATCTATGGTCGGTTAATGGAAGATAGTCATGAACGAATTTCAGTTTATCCAATGCTCCTTTATAAATTGAGATGAAAGAAGAAGGTGTGTTCAAAAATGATTGTATAAATTCGTCTTTATTCGTTATATCTGGAATATCTGGTGATTGTTGTATAAGTGTGTTATTGGTTTCTATCTGTTTTATCTGTTCTAATGTCAATTCCCCTTTGATTTTATCAAGTCCACATATCGGAGATACCAGAATCCTATCATTAAGTTGACCATTTCTTCTTAATAATTCGTATTTATAGGATTCATCGAAAGGAAAAAGTTCACATGACACTGGTTTAAAATTCATATTGTATATTTGACATTTTTTATTTTTAGAGTTAAAAAACACACATGCAAAGACAGGAACTTCTGTGCCATCAAGATTATAGCTCATCATAATATGCCTAAGTCTCAAACCTATAACCCTGAATTTGATTTCTTCCTTATATGCGACTGCATCAGGTGCAAGAGCAACGACTAACCCCTCATTGATTATCGTATTCATCTCTTGTCTCAAAATAGTTCCACTTCTAACAGGTCTGTCTGGTAAAATAATGCCTTTTTTAATCAATGGTGGTACTATGGATAAAAGACATTCTTTTGACTTATGGTCTTTCACTAATTCAATTAAATTTGGTTGGAACGGAGAGAGACAACAACGGCCACAATCATTACAATCAACTTCCATTATCCTCTCCCTTATCTGTCTCTTCCTCATCATAGTTATTTTTCATACCTTCTAATGTATCTACCTCTCCTGGTGTAAATTTACTCTTCTCTCTTGCACTTTTTTTAGCAAACACTTCTTCTATTTCCTCCTCTTTAATGATGGTTTTACACTCATCACATTTATAATCTCCATGTGTCATAGAGTAAAGTTTACCAATTCCACAATCAGGGCACGATACATCATCATAGGCCCTGACATAATACGCCAGATATTTTTCCCTGATTTCAACCAAATCTCTATCTACCTCTTCTTTCTCTTCGGGCTTAAGTGTTGCTCCCATATGCTCTTCCAGCAAACCCTTTGTTTGAGATAAGGGTAAAGCCAAGTCTCCCATCGTTTTACCACTTGGTAAAGCCATACCTTCTTTACCCCCAATACTCTCATGGACACGAACCGCCCCTACAAATGCCTTGGCTTTATATCGTAGTTGCTGATTTCTATATGTGTGAAATTCAACATAATCTGGTTGGTAATAATTATAATCACTATCCGCAATCAAGACCCATATTCCTAATTCATTCGCTCGACTTAGGAAGAGTTTCCAAATCTCGGTATTGGATAATTCAGCGTCAAGTGCATTTTGATACTCTTTTCTCTTGACAAACGCATCCCAGTCTCCTTCATACACCTTCCCTTTTTTATCTACCCAACCAATAAGTTCCCTTATTCCTCTGTGAACACAACTATAAACTTTTCGTCTATGTTTATAGTCCGTAGGTTCCATCCCCAATGCTATAATTATCTCATCGAGAGTGAAATAGTTATCTCCAGCAGCTATCCAATCTTCAATCTGGTCATGTACATCAGCACAAAAACCATAACGTCTTCTTTTTTTGAATCCTCTCTTCCTCGCCATAACTTACTCCACATAAACAGCAAGAGCGACCAATCTCTCATGGCAAACGTTTTCCATTTTCTGGATTAGGCGTATTGCTTCCGACCTCATATCTTCATCCATGCTGTCAATGACAGTTACATCAAAAGCCCACCACGCATCCTCCACCATAGTAGCCATCTGTGCCAATGCTTTCTTTTGAACAGGGGTTGGCTCTTTGGGGAAACCCCTTGCTTTTTTCTTACCTTTAGCAATTTTGTCACTGGTCCTATACATTCGTTTCTCTTCATCCCGGCTCTCCTTTTTTACTTCTTTTAATTCCTCAATTGTGTCTTTTGTAAATTTCTTTGGCTCTACCTTTTTATGCTCTATGGCGACTTCTACCTTTTCCATTATTTTTTCGGCATCATCAATTGTAATCTCTGTATCATCTTCATCCTTCAGCACTTCTTCGACTAACGGTTCAGGTGCCTTCTCAACTACCTTAACCAATTTCCTAACTTCTTTGTCTGGCATCTCTTCCTTTTTAACCTTTTCAAGCACTTTCTTTTGAATCTTTTTATCTTTAATTCTTCCTATGCTCAAGGCTTTATCTACTGTAATAACGGACTCGGTTGTACCAGCCCCAGGAGATTTAACCTCCTCTTGTATAAAATCAGGCAAGTTCAAAAGTGCCAAATTAAGTTTGACAGATGTTATTCCAATCTTTGTTTTTACATAAAGTTGTTCATAAACCTCTTTTTTTTCCATAAGATAGGCGCCTGTCTTGTCAAATAAATCCAGTGCTTTACCTAATTCAAGCAAAGCCTTCGCTTTTTCTATTGGTTGAAGGTCTTTTCTATGAACATTCTCTATCAAAGAAGCAATCTGTAGTTCACTATCATCCATATCCCTAACTAAAGCAGGGATCTTCTTTTTCCCTGCTTCGAGACAGGCTCTCCATCTCCTTTCGCCAGCAATTATTTGGTATCTTTTATTGTGTGGCCTAACTAATATTGGTTGTAATACTCCTGATTCTTCTATCGAATCTGCCAACTCCCTAAGTGGCCCATGCTCAAATGTTTCTCTTGGCTGGAAAGGGTTTGGTTCTATTTTGTCTATGTTCAGCATCATCAATTCTTCTACCATATTTATTCCTCCATTACAAGGATTTCAAACTATATCAAATTCGACCTTGATATACGTTTCCCTCAAATTTTCAAAATTCACTTTCGCTCACCCTAAATTTACCCTTATAATCAACAAACAGCTTCAAGGCTCGGGTGAATTTTTGAGTTACATTTTAGAGACAACCGATGGGCTGGCATGGTTGAACTGATAGCCAATCAAAAGCAATTCGGGGGCAATTGAGCCCTCTATTTTTGATTCCATCAATTACAACTACAAACACTATAAAAATAATTCAAAATGATTATCATGAACACAATAAAGTAACTGGCAAGCAGTATCCACATCATCTTTGTTTGTTTCCCTATTTCCTTCGCTTTGCGTCGATGTTGTTCCATACCCAACTGTTTTTCAATGATTCGACATCTCTTATAACTCTCATTCTTAAACATTCTAAAACTTGAGATAAAAACATAAAGTGAATAAATCATAATCAGAGCAAAAATAGAAACCAACAATGTAATTGGTTCTTCTTTTATGTCTGTATAATCTTTCACAATAAATCCTAATAAAGCAGTCAGTCCAGCAAAGAAAATACTTGAGACTGTCCAAACTAATTTATCGTGGTGCTCTGCGGAATCTTGCGCTTTTTGGTATTCAATAAGCAGAGTGGCTTCGGTTGGTGTTCTTTCTGGCATATAACTCACCGCTCAATCTTTGATAAGTGGTTCTTGTGTAGCCCAAATGTCCATCTTACATTCTGGATTTTTACACCGATATGATATGGCTAATACATTAGCGGGCTCATCTGGAGTAACTTCTTCTCGCTCTGCTTCATTTTGACACATTGGACAATATACTTTTGGAAAGTCAAATTCATTCATACGCAGGATTAAGGGCTGAGCCGATAAAAGGATTTCTACGGACAACACCCGCCATGCAACACTCAATTTAGATGCAACACTTTTAGGCGTAACACCCTTAAACGCAACAGTACCACCACTACATAATTATATATAGTTGATTGAATAATGTGTCTGTGCAAATCAGGTGGAAAAGGGTAGAAAGGTTTGCTTAATCATAAAACATTAAAAATATCACCATTCACGATCATCTCTATATGAAAACAAGTAGATATAGATAGATATATAAATGGAGTTGCTGGCAAATAGAAAAAAAGCCGGCAGTAAACCCTTTTCTAATAAAATAAAGGAAGTGAAAAATATGATGTTAGACCCAAGTACGACCAAGTACTTAATCAAAGCTAAAATTCACGCTGACGGCATTGTTGAAAAACCGGATGTCGTAGGTGCGATATTCGGACAGACAGAAGGCCTTTTAGGCGAAGAGCTTGACCTCCGCGACCTTCAAAAGGGCGGAAGGATAGGACGAATTGAAGTCGATATTCAAACGATCAAGGGAAAAACCGAAGGTGAAGTACTCATACCTTCAAGTCTGGACCAGGTAATTACGTCTATTCTGGCCTCTGCGCTCGAAACCATCGACCGCGTCGGACCGTGTAAAGCCAAAATCAACATCCTGTCGATTGAGGACGTCAGAGTGACGAAAAGGAGCAAAATCGTCGAAAGGGCGAAGGAACTGTTATCTCAAATACTCGAAGATTCGAAAGACACCAGTGTTAATCTCGCTGATTCTGTGCGGGACTCCGTGCAGGTCCACGAAATTCTCACTTACGGTCCTGAAAAACTCCCTGCCGGCCCAAATGTTTCATCGTCTGACGCGATAATTATCGTCGAGGGCAGGAATGACGTTTCCAACCTTCTGAAAGCGGGAATCAGAAACGCGATTGCGGTGGAAGGCACAAACATCCCTTCCACTGTCCAGAATCTCTCGAAAGAGAGGGTAGTGACTGCTTTCGTCGACGGCGATCGCGGCGGCGAACTGGTACTTCGCGAATTGCTCGAAGTGGCAGAGATCGATTTCATAGCCAGAGCCCAGCGAGGCAAGGAAGTGGAAGAGCTGACCAGCAAACAAATTATGAAGTCACTCAGAAACAAGGTCCCGGCAGAGCAATTCCTGGAATTGTACAGCCTTGAAAACGGCGGTGGCAAAGGTGAATCGCCAAGATCCAGATTAGGAGGCACATCTAAATCTGATTCAAAAAAGAAGGATAAGAAGAAAGATAAAACCCCGGACAGGCCACCTGTTGTCCAACCCGAGCCAGCACCACCGGCTGTCATAAAAGAAGAGCCTCAACTGTCTGATGAACAGGCAATATTAAAAAATTCTTACAGTGAGATTGTTGGCTCATCGAAAGCCAGAATAATCGGCGAAAAAGATAATATCATTGCCGAGATTCCTGTTAAGGACCTCGCAGAAACGTTGAAAGGCCAGGGGAAGGGTGTGAAGTCCATTGTCTTTGACGGTATCGTTACCCAAAGGCTGGTGGACATTGCCCACGAGCACGGCATCAAATCGATTATTGCCACAAAAATAGGCAGTATTTCAAAACAGCCAGCAGAAATTTCAATAATGACAAAGACAGATTTAGAGTAATAATATGGTAATAAAAATCGTGGATATGGAAGAAGGGAAGCCGAAAGAGGGGAAGGGTTTTCTCTTTGCGGAAAAAGGGTTTGAAATTAGTGAACTCGAGACGACAGCAGATGTCAATATCCCGTTAGACCCGTTAAAAAGAGTTATCGGGCAGCCGGAGGCAGTTGAGCTGGCCCGCATTGCCGCAAACCAGCGCAGGCATCTGCTTTTAGTCGGACCTCCCGGAACAGGCAAATCCATGATTGCTCAAGCACTTGCCCTACATCTTCCTCCTCCGAAGCAGGAGATTACGGTTGTCCACAATCCCGAAAATCCAGAAAGACCATTGGTGCAGGTGAAATCCGGGGAAATGGTGGAGGAAGAGGAAGAGAAAATGGAGTCTGTCGAGGGAGAGATACTCGACCCGAAAACAGCTCCTGTAAGCGTAGCGGAGAAGTTGGGTTATAAGTGTATTGACTGCGGAACATACTCTTCACCTCAAGATTTTTTCTGCCCGAAATGCAGCAAACCGAAAGTTGCTGGCTTGGGACATATGGACCAAAGATTCGGAGATATCATGGGTATCGTGGGTGTGGCAATCGGCGGTTTTGAGGGCAGCGAGCGAATAACGACCACGCGAAAGAGATATGGCAAGGAAGAGGTCGTTGTCTACGAGCGGGCCGGAATTATGATTAAGGTTCTGGACCAGAAAACCCTTGAAAAAAGGCGGGAAATGGACAAAATCAGCCCCGGAAAAACAATCGTTCCGATTGGTCGCAATCCTTTTGTACTGGCTACCGGCGCCAGCGAAACCGAATTGC
>DAOVAY010000032.1 GCA_030670795.1 Methanobacteriota archaeon
ATCCTAGTCCGTGTCCGAGCCCGTGCGTAAACAATCCCTTGTATTCGGTTGAGTCGATGTACTCTGCGGCAGCCAAGTGGGGTTCGCTGGCCTTAACACCCACGTCAATCGCTTCAAGTCCCCGCCGTTGGGCTTCCGCTACAATATCATATATCTCACTTTGCTTGGCACCGGGCTCACCGCAGAAATATGTGCGCGTAATATCAGACCGGTACCGTTTGTATATTGCCCCAAAATCCAACAATATGAATTCGCCTTTTTTTAAGGCCGCGTCCCCTGCGGTATAATGGGGCTCCGCGCTGTTCTTTCCGAAAGCGACAATGGTGTGAAATGATGGGCCAGTCGCCCCCTTCTTTTGCATGTAATAGCATATTTCGGCCGCCACCTCATATTCTTTCATCCCCTCCTTTATGAAGGAGACGATTTCTTCGGCCACATCCGAGGCAATCCGGCAAGCCATTTTTAATTTGGAAATTTCTTCTTCGTCCTTCACCATACGTGTCCGGACAACCTGTTTAGCCACATCTGCGAGTTCAGCATCGGTCGAAGCCAAGTCCTTAATGAAGTTATATCCTTTGTGAGTGAGTTCGTTTCCATTTATGCCGATGACATTGGCACCCTTCAATAGATTTCCAACGAGTTTTTTCTGTTCTTCGCCGGTTTTAAACACATGGAGATTGAAATCGCCCTTCGAGGCACTCTCCGCCTCCAGAAGCGACGTAACAACTTCAAGATGCCCGTCCGGGAACAAGACGGCTACGCTACCCTCAAACAACCCAGTATCCAACCCAGTCATGTAAAAAAACGTCATGTCCAACATGGGATCTGTCCCGTTTGCGAGTACGACCGCATCCGGCACATCATCCATTTCATTTTCAATACGTTTGAACAATCTTTTCACACGCGATTCCATACAAACACCCACCATGACCATATTATATTTTCACTTAAGCCTTTCTCTATAACAGCCCATATTCGCTAATTTATTATATTCGGTCTCGATTTGCATAACGATGCCGATGCGCTTAGAGGACTTGAGCGTTAATGAACGAATCCTTATCCACCTAAGGGATTTTAGGACGGACCTTGAAAGCGCAGCGTCCATTGAACAAACGCAAGAGGGAATCAGCAAAGCCGTGGGCATGCGTATAAATCACGTTCCCAGGGCGACCAAGAAACTGATTGAAGACGGTTATATCGAAGAATCGCTGGTCCATATAGGCGGGTTGAAAAGGAAACGAAGGGCCTATAATCTTACAGAGGCCGGTCATAAGATCGCAGACGGCCTGATATCGAAATTACGGAGCCAAGAGGTACTTTTCAGAGACGCCGACGGCACAGAATCCACGATGAAAATAGACGACATAATATTCAAGGCGGGGCCAAAGGCCAGCATATCCCACATAATTCTGACGTCTTATAATGAGGAAGTGCTGCTCGAATCTGCGCTTGCTGGAGAAATAAGTACGCCATACACATCCACTTTGGAGCATGTGCCGAAACCCGCACACTTTCTTGATAGGGAAGCTGAAAAAACACATCTCAAGAGGAATCTGGATGAAGACGACCGCATCATCGTCATCAGCGGGATGAGGGGCATTGGCAAATCCGCCCTTGTCAGGACAGTTCTGATAGAATATGAGGGCTCCAGGAACATACTATGGTACTCCGCCCATGACTGGGACACCGCCCGCAGCGTGCTAGAAGCCTTATCAGACTTCTTCGTGAGATTGGGCCGCAACGAATTGAAGAAGCTGTTGAAGACGACCAAAACCCTCGACATTAACATAGCGGTTTCCTCATTGATGAAGGATTTACAAGCCAGCAGCACCATAACCGTGATCGACAACATATTCGACTTGAATGAGGAAGTGATGCAGCTGCTGTTCATGATTTGCGAGCGGTCCAGGAATATGACAGATTCGTGTTTCATTTATATCACACGAGACAGGGAATCCCTCACGTCCACACCCTGTCTTGGAGAATTGGGCGGAAGCAACGAGATCGAGGTGAAAGGGCTAGATAGAGAATGGGCCAAGAAACTGATGGCCGAAATGGGCATGGAACCGGCGGAAATGGAGCGCGTGTATGGCATGACCAACGGCCACCCACTTGCTCTAGAACTGGTCAATTCCGAGGAAATCCAAAAAATCATAGATACCAAGGGTTTGACCAAAGAAGAAATATGGGTGGTCCGCTGCCTCAAGGCCTTCGACGCTATTTTTGAATAGGGAGTTTATTTTTCACCCCTACCGAGTTCTTTACCGCGTTCTGTGGCTGCTTTGATGGTTTTCTCTAAAACTTCTTTCACGTCAGAATTCTCCAACACGCTTCTCCCGGCCACGGTTGTCCCGCCAGGCGAGCTGACCATTGTTATGAGCGTGTCGGGGTCCAGGTCCATATCTCTCAGGAGTTTTCCGGTTCCCATTACTGTCTGGACGGCAAGTTTGAGCGCAATATCTTCCGGAAGGCCCTGCTTAACACCACCATCTGCCATAGCTCTAATGATATAAGCGACATAAGCCGGGCCAGAGCCACTTAGGCCGGTGACCGCATCCATAAGGCCCTCGTCGAGCTGGAATATCTTACCGGCATTGCTCACCAGCTTGAGAAGGAGTTGGGCATCTTCTTCGGTCGCCTGGGAGCCCAGGGCAAAACCCCCGGCCATTTCACCTACGAGACACGGGGTATTTGGCATTATCCTAATCACCCTGGCTTTGGGAAGTCCGGTTTCTAGAAGTGAGATACTAATGCCAGCGGCAATCGAAATCACCAGTTTCTCCGTCTCTCCCATTTCCTCAAATATCACGTCGATTATCTGGGGTTTGACCGCGATGAATATGACATCGGACCCGCTCACCACTTCTTTGTTGTCATCCGTGGCCCTAACGCCTTCTATGGAATCCATTAACGTACGTCGATCTTGCATGACGTCACTCGCGATCACCGAGACGTCCGTGTTCTCAATATTCACCATTGCCCTGATGAGGGCTTCGGCCATCTTGCCCGCTCCTATAAAACCCACCTTGAGCACCCGCTCACCTCGCATTGGCCATCCCTCTTCGATTATATAAAAATAAAGTATGAAACCAACGGTCCCTTCCTCATTTCGACTAGATGTTCTAGGGGAGATGAAGTCAAGCGGCTAGTTTGAGATTTTTTTAGTAAGGTATTGAAGCATCTAACGCAACTGCAAAATTATATGGGCGCCTCTCCTTCTACTACCACGTCAGTAACCAACCTTCTAGTGTAGACGTAAAATTTCCCGCCTTCCCGAACAATCTCAGTTTCGAAATTGGCACCTTTGTACCCAGATTGCGCCTCCTTAGCCTGCGCCTCATCATCGTAGGTCTTGCTGTCCCACATATATTTTTTGTCTTCGATCATCCTGAAATTTTCAATATCCGTCATCGACAATCACGTCCAATATTGGCTTATGAGTTCACACATCCTGGGCACAGCGTCTTGCACGGGTTTTGACAGTCCCTGCGACACCATCTCGGGGATGTCTTGGATTTGACATGCCAAAACGATTACTTTAACTTTCCTACGATTTCTCAACTCCATTAACAGGTTAGACGAGGGCACCTGATGCATTGAAAAGTCATCTGTTTTGACAGTCGGTATGTCTTCGATCGATATCTCAAATATCTCTCCGGGAGCACGACCACGGTCTGAAAAATCCACAGCGTCAACGATTATTATGGTCTCCACATCGGTTTCGCCTATCACCATTGGAAATAAAATTTCCCTGGCCCCGGTCCCCACGTCTAATATATACACCTTCTCGGGAACGTCATAGTTCTCTTTTAGTGCGGAAATTACCGCAGGACCGAAACCGTCGTCCCCGAATAGTATGTTCCCGCAACCGAGAATTAACACGGGTTTTGTGTACCATTCCGGTAGACCGCAGTCAACTATTGAATAATTATTCATACCATCTAAATAAGGAGAAAGATATATATGTTTAAATTAGTTCCCTTTTCCCCCCAGACCCAACGGGGGGCACTTTAAATAATTTCTATTCAAGGAGGAAAAATCATGGTAAAAGTCGCAGAAGAATGGCTAAACATCTGTGGTGGTTGTGAATGTTCAATACTCGACATAGGTGCACCGCTCTTGGACTTGTTACCGAGTCTAGAGTTTGTGCATATGCCAGTATTGATGGACCACAAGTATCATGGCCAGACTGGTGAAGGCGATCCGAACGTCATTGAAATTCCAGAGGCGGACGTGGGAATAATTTCTGGCGGGATACGGAATGAAAAGGAAAAACACGTCGCCGAGGCAATGAGAAAGAGTTGTAAAACCCTCATCGCACTTGGTTCGTGTGCGTGCTATGGTGGCATACCCGCCCTGGCAAACATGGATTCACTCGAGGATTTATATACCTTGGTATACAAAGAAGGCAAGACCACAGAACCCTCTGAAACACCATCCCAGAACTTACCCCCTCTACTCGACCGTGTTTATGGATTGGACGAGGTAGTAACTGTAGATGTTTACATACCAGGTTGTCCGACCAACCCCGCCCTCATCGTTCAAGCCATTACCGGCTTGCTCGAAGGAAAACCGTTTGAAATGCCAGAGAGAAGCGTATGTGACGAATGCCCCGTCAAAAGGCAAGAGAAAGCAGAAGTATCTCTGAAGCGGCCCCTTGATGACGCGGAGTTTGACAGGGAGGGCCCCTGGGAGAATACGCGATGTCTTAATGAGCAGGGAATTTTATGTCTGGGACCAGTTACAAAAGCCGGATGTGCAACGGAAGATGCCAAAGGCGAAAAAGTACCCCGCTGCATCCAGGGCTACATGCCATGTAGAGGCTGCTTTGGCCCCATACGAAAAGGCGCAAATCCAATGGTCGATATGATGGGCGCCCTCTCCTCGATTGGATTGAACCCAAGAGAGGTCGAGGATAGGCGAGCGACATTCAACAGATACATTGGAGCCCAGAACAGATTGAGACCACTTCCAAAGAGGCCAGGGGTGTGATAGAATGGGAAAAACATTGACAATAGCACCGGTAACAAGAATAGAAGGACACGCAAAGATAGTCATCCAATTGAACGACGAGGGAAATGTCGAGGACACAAAAGTCCATGTAGTGGAACTTCGGGGTTTCGAGAAGTTTTGCATTGGCAGACCAGTTGAAGAGTTACCCAGAATAGTTACGAGCATCTGTGGCGTTTGTCCTTGGCATCACCACTTGGCATCGGCCAAGGCAAATGACGCGGTCTTTGGTGTAGAACCACACCCAGTAGGCGTAAAACTCAGAGAGCTAGCCCACAGCATTGCGCAGTGCGAGGACAAAATATTACACTTCTATTTCCTGGCAGGTGCGGATTTCATCATGGGCCCAGGAGCCGATTACAAAGAGAGGAACATCTTCGGGGTTCTTAACAAACTACCAGACGTTGGTAAGAAAGTGGCACTCACGAGATTCCTCGGGACCCAGATGCTTAACATAGTCTCCGGTAAGAAGATACACCCGGTAACGGCAGTGCCTGGTGGATATTCGAAATCGCTCACCGAGGCAGAGAAACAGAAACTGTTACCTATGGCACAGGAAATGCTCGAATTCGCCAAATTTACGATCGGTTACGCAAAAGAGAACATTTTCCCGAACTACATTGACGCAATCAAGACTTTGGGCGTAATAAAAACCGGTTTCCTTGGAACTATCAGGGAAGACGGCGCGCTCAATTTATATGACGGAAAACTCCGCCTGATGAAGCCCGATGGAAGTTATGAGGATTTCGCGTACGACCAATATACAGATTACATATCAGAACATGTCGAGCCGTGGACCTACCTGAAGTTCCCGTACGCCAAGAAATGGGGCGAGGGCTTCGATATGAACCTGGACGCTCCGAAAGGCATATACAGAACGAACACCCTGGCCAGAATTAACGTGTGTGACAAGATGGCCACACCGCTCGCACAAGCAGAGTTGGAGATATTCAGGAACGAATTCGGGAGGCCGGCACAGCACACATTGTTATATCACTGGGCGCGTCTTATAGAACTTGTTTACGCAGCAGAACGCGTTATCGAACTTCTGAACGATCCGGACATAACCAGCAAAGAAACAAGGGTTGCGGTAACTCCGAGAGCCGCAAGAGGCGTGGGTTGTGTTGAAGCACCAAGGGGAACACTAATACACGACTATGAAACAGACGAGAAAGGTATGATAAAGAGCGTGAACCTGATAGTTGGGACCACACATAACAACGCACCCATAAACATGTCAGTAAAACAGGCAGCCACAACCCTGATACAGAACGGCAATTATGACCAAGGAATTCTTAACCAGGTTGAAATGATGATACGCGCACACGACCCGTGCCTGAGCTGTGCAACCCACAACCTGGACGGGGCTATTGCGACCAATCTGGAAATCAGAGATGCGGACGGAAATGTTGTCGCTTCTATGAAAAACTAAACGTGACCAAAATCTCTACACAGAAGCAAACCAGCCTACCCATCAATAGAACCAGCCCTGATACACCCCAGTGATCGGGCAGCCCATACACCTTTTATCCTTGAAAGAAGGACAGTCCTTGCAATTTAACAATATGCCGCATGGCGGTGTCCCGGTAATATCTTTAGTTAGTATAGTGGGAACAAAGAGGTCTTTTACGGTATTTATAACTATATTGAAGTCCACATCTATTACAGATTTATTCGATCTTATATGGCCGTTTACTATTGCCTCCAGAGTGGAGATGTTTTCGCTTATGAAGAACAGGCATAGATTGTGTGTCCCAGAAATCGTGAAGCCGTTTGCAAAATAAGGGCAGTTCTTGAACATGTTGAGGATATCCTGGCTGTTGTTCGTGGATATGTCCACCTTCGCCATATACAATCCCATTTTCAGGGGATTGATACCCGTCTGCGTCTCTATAGCCCCGTTCTCCTTGAGTTTTCTGACACGCATAGCCACAGAAGGTTGGGAGAGTCCTATCCTCATCCCTATCTCTTCTTGCGAGACATCGGGGTCCTCCGCATACATGGAGATGATTATCCGGTCTTTATCATCTAGTTTCATTATTCATCACCACAATAGTATAGTTTATTTGATATAAGTTATTTTCTATAAACAATAGGTTTTAATTTTATTTTACACATTTATTATTTGAAATTACTTTATATATTATAACCGCATGTATACTAATGTGGTCAGAGATTGAACCACAATCAAGGAGCGTATGATGATGGAAAAGAAAGAGTTTGTCGAGTTTCTGAAATCAGATGTGCAAAATTTCGAAGTGACGGAGGCCCCCCACAATGGATCGGATGGTGTTTTCGTGAAGAACAAGGTGTTCGACACAGAGACACATTTTACGAACGAAACGATCAATGAAATGGAGTTGAAGGAGCTGATCACGGCTACGCATCACGGCAAGAATATTGAGCAGATGACGAGGGTGACCGGCTACTTCAGTAAGATAAGCAAGTGGAACAAAGGAAAGAAGGGCGAGCTCAGGGACCGTCACAGGGTAGACGGGGTGTGATGTGGTAATAAGAAACATAATCAAAATCGACGAAGACCTATGCACCGGCTGCGGGGAGTGCATCCCCAACTGTCCGGAAGGTGCGCTTCAGATAATTGACGGAAAGGCCAGGATTATCAGTGATTTATTTTGCGACGGCCTGGGCGCGTGCATCGGCCATTGCCCGGAGGGGGCCATCACCATCGAAGAACGCGAAGCTGAGGATTACGATGAAAGGCGGGTGATGGGTAATGTCATAAAAGAAGGGCGGAACGTGATAAAAGCTCATCTGGAACACTTGAAAGAGCATGGCCAGACAGAATACCTGAAGCAGGCGGTCGATTACTTGAAGGAAAAGGAATTTGAAGTTCCGATAGACGTCGAGTCAGATGCCAAATCGGAACCACTTCCTTGCGGATGTCCCGGAACAATGGCGAAGGAAATCGCCGTCACTTCTTCGGAAGACGAGGGCCCACTACCGACTTCACGATTAGCCAATTGGCCCGTGCAAATAAAGTTGGTTCCACCCCAAGCACCTTATTTACAGAATTCAAGCTTGTTAATCGCAGCCGATTGTACAGCCTTTGCCTGCGCTTCCCTGCATCAGGAGTTCATCAGGGGAAAGGTGACGGTGATCGGGTGCCCTAAACTCGATGATGCAAGATATTACGTTGAGAAGCTGGCTGCAATATTCGAGTCCAATAATATCAAGGACATAACCGTGGTGCATATGGAGGTGCCCTGCTGTTTCGGATTGGTTCAATTGGTGTCTGAGGCACTTCAAAATTCAGGGAAAGACATTCCACTTAATGTCCATGTAATTGGAGTAAGCGGGGAACTTATAAAAAATTAGAAGTGTGGTTGAAAAAACAAAGACATTACAATTACTTAATCTCGAAATATTTTTCTACAATCTTCTTTTGGCCGCGTCTCAGCGTTTCCGCCAGAGTTGCCTGTGACACACTGAATGCATTAGCCAAGTCCTTTAAACCGATGCGTTTAGGGGTGTCGTAATAGCCGCGTTCATAAGCCATCCTTATTATCTGTTCCTGTTTCTCAGTTAGCATTTCCTCTTCTTTCATCTTCTTCATTTTTACGATAGTGGGGTCAGCATCGTGCTCCTCTAATTTAGTAATGAGATTTTGTATGCATGAGTTGTCGGGGGTGATGACCGTCCACTCAACCCGCCCGTCTTCTTTGGTGTGGGCAGAGACCAAAAAGCAGTTGGAAGAGATGAGGTCTCTGCACGCGAAGCACATCTTGCATTTGATTACGCCTATGGCTTTGTTTTTTTCTACAATCTCTAATTGGACATCCTCTATATCTTGATGTTGTTCAAGGAATTTTACTATTTTCTCCAGTTCTTCTTCCTGTAATTTCACTTCAATGAGGTCTTGCACACCCTTCTCGCCATAAGGGATGGTGTCGAGTACCCTCACGTCTACGTCGAAACGGCCTACTAAATTAGAAATCCAGACCCCCGGAAGTCTCATTGAAATGACGGCTTCAATCATCTGTTCTGGGTAGGAAATTTAGATATTTAACGTTGTTGTTGACGCGAAACATCCATTTGGGAGAAGTGCCTTGCAGGATTCAGGTGAAACCGGCGAAATATTCAAATGATTTTTCGGAACGAAGCTTCTAAAATCTGGGTAAAGTGTTATATATTATACTGATTATCATCTTGTATTAATTACAAAGTGGTAAGCATGGATAAATACGTGAAAATATTGAAAGATAATAATATCAAAGTAACACCTCAGCGGTTGGAAGTGTTAAGGTACCTGGACGATAACAAAGCACACCCAAATGTAGAGAAAATATATTCGGAATTAAAAAAGAAGAACCCGTCGTTGTCAAAAACCACCGTATACAACACATTGGATTCGTTAAAAGAACACGGCTTGGTTCAGGTGTTGACGATCTCTCCCACAGAATCAATATTCGATAGTGTTATAAGCCCTCATCACCATTTCCTTTGTAAGATATGTGGGGCCGTAATTGATATAGAAATAGAGTGTCCATATATTGAAGACATATTGAAGGGGGGCCACAGGATTGATGAGGTCCACGGATATTTCAAGGGGACCTGTGAAGAATGTTTGAATAAAAAGGAGGCACAATGAATGGATAAATATCGTTGCACGATTTGTAACTATGAGTACGATCCGGAGGTCGGAGACCTGGACAATGGTGTTGAACCCGGAACGAGTTTTGAAAACCTGCCCGATGACTGGCGGTGTCCCGTTTGTGGAGCGTTGAAGAAATATTTCGAAAAGGAGGAGTGAAATAATGGAAATAAAAGAGATTACAGATGGAATTTATGCAGCACCGACCATACACTGGGACCGACGCCTTTTTGACGAGCTCATTCCTCTTCCTGATGGAACCAGCTACAATGCCTATATTGTCAAGGGGGACGAAAAAACAGCTCTGATAGATACGGCGGACCCAAGCAAGCAACAGGAATTGCTTGATGCCCTGGAAGAGATGGAAGTAGATATAAACTACATCATAGCCAATCATGCGGAACAGGACCATTCTGGAAGTATTCCCGCGGTTCTCGAGCGGTATCCCAACGCGAAGGTTCTCTGCACTCCAAAATGCAAGGTCATGCTTGTGGAACATCTCCTGATAAATGAGGATGTCATCACTGCAATGGATGACGGCTCTACTATTTCCCTGGGTGGAAAAACTCTGGAGTTCGTTCATACCCCCTGGGTTCACTGGCCGGAGACAATGAGCACATATCTACAAGAAGACCATATCTTGTTTTCCTGTGACTTCTTCGGTTCTCATCTGGCAACAAGCGATTTGTTTGTGAAAGATAAGCCAGAAGTATACAAGGCGGCAAAGCGATACTATGCGGAAATTATGATGCCTTTCCGCAATGCCGTCCGCAAGAATATGGATAAAATCAAAGTTTTGCATATAGATATTATCGCTCCCAGCCATGGCCAAATATACAATGAACCGGAGTTTATTATTGATGCGTATCGGGATTGGATATCCGATGATGTGAAAAACGAAGTGGTAATCCCATATGTATCGATGCACGGAAGCACCGCCGCTATGGTGGATTATCTTGTTGATGCCTTGATGGAGAGGGGCATAACTGTTAAACCGTTCAATCTGGCGGTCGCAGATATCGGAGAACTGGCAATGGCATTGGTGGATGCTGCTACAATCGTAATTGGCACCCCAACAGTTCTGGCAGGCCCGCATCCGAGTGCGGTTTATGCGGCATATCTGGCCAATGCACTGCGGCCAAAGACTCGTTTTGCATCCATCGTCGGGTCATATGGATGGGGGGGCAGGATGGCCGAGGACATCCAGGGATTGATAAAAGATCTCAAGGTAGAATTGATTGAGCCCGTCATTATAAAAGGTTATCCAAAAGAGGAGGATTTCAAAATGTTGGATAGGCTGGCAGATGACATATTTAAAAAACACGAGGAAATTCAGATGAAAAAATAGGAGGAACATAAATGCCACCAATAGTAGACAAAGAAAAATGCGCAGGACACGGAGACTGTTATGACGTATGCCCCGCTGAGCCAAAGGTATTCGAAATAATAGACGGAAAGGCAAACGTGGTAAATCCGGATGACTGCATAGAGTGCGGCGCTTGCGAAGCCAGCTGTCCCGAGAGCGCCATAACAATGGAATGAACGGAGGTTAGAACATGAGTAGTTTAAAAGGAACAAGAACCGAGAAGAATATTCTCACGGCTTTTGCCGGGGAATCCCAGGCAAGGAACCGCTATACTTTTTATGCATCCAAGGCAAAAAAAGAGGGCTATGTTCAGATATCGCAAATATTTGAGGAGACAGCAAATCATGAAAAGGAGCATGCAAAGAGATTGTACAAATTCCTTGAGGGTGGAGAGGCAGAGATTGCAGCGGCGTTTCCCGCAGGAGTTATAGGAACAACAGCTGAGAATCTAAAAGGCGCAGCCAGTGGTGAAAACTATGAATGGACAAAAATGTATCCTGAATTCGCCAACATTGCAGACGAAGAAGGCTTTCCCGAGGTAGCGGCTGCGATGAGGGCGATAGCGGTAGCCGAGAAGCAGCATGAAAAGCGTTATCTTGGATTGCTGGCAAACATAGAGTCAGGCAAGGTGTTCAAGAAGGACGGGTCGGTCGTATGGCGCTGTCAGAACTGCGGATATCTACACGAGGGTCCAGAAGCACCGGAACTGTGCCCCGCATGCACTCACAAACAGGCGCACTTTGAGCTCTTAGCGGAGAATTGGTAAAATAAATTTGAAGGTGATAAAATGTCCGAATCAGACGATGTAAAAGAAGCCATAAAAATGGCGATTCAGATGGAAAGAGACGGCTATGATTTCTATAAAAAGGCCGCGGCCCAAACATCCAGCAAAATGGGTGAAACAATCTTTCAGACCCTTGCGAATGATGAGTTAGTGCATCTAGACACCTTTCAAAAGATTTTCGAGGACAGGGTAGGAAAAGAGGAATGGAATTCACTAGTGGATTCCAGCAAGAAGTATGCAAATCTTTCAGTGTTTCCCAAAGACCTTAAATCAACCGAGGGAGCAGGCCCGGACACGAACGAACTCGATGCCCTCCACATGGCAATGAACAGCGAAAAGGAAGCCATTGATTTTTATTCAGGGATACTTGAAAAGACGCAAGATGTTGAAGTGAAGAAGATCATCGACGAGATAATCAAGCAAGAAAAGAACCACTATTTGTTACTTCAGGAAGAATTTGACCACCTGGGCAGGACCGGATATTGGTATGACCTCGATTATTTGGGAGGTTGAAAAAGGAGGTAGGAAAAATGACGAAAAAATTAGAAATATACAAATGTGAGATATGTGGCAACATTGTAGAAATGTTGCATGAAGGCGCGGGCGAACTGGTCTGTTGCGGAGAGCCGATGGCTCTTTTCGATGCAAAGTCGATGGAAGAGGGAACAGAAAAGCACAAGCCAGTAATAGAAAAGGCTGAGCACGGAATAAAGGTGAAAGTGGGCGATGTACCCCACCCGATGATAGACCAGCACTACATTGAATGGATTGAAGTGAATGCCGATGGTGTTGTTTACAGAAAGAATTTGAAGCCAGGGGATGTACCGGAAGCCGTTTTCTGTATTGACACAGAAAACATCTGGGCCAGAGCCTACTGCAACATCCACGGTCTATGGAAAAACTGAATGGACGGTGATGAAAATGCTTACTAAGAAGATAGAAAAGACACTCAACGACCAGATAAATGCAGAATTGTATTCTTCTTACCTCTACCTCTCTATGTCTGCCGATCTTAATGGAAGGGGACTTGCTGGCTTTGCCCAGTGGATGAAGATTCAGGCCCAGGAAGAACTGTACCACGCCATGAAGATTTACGACTACGTACTTGAGCGCGGTGGAACCCCATCACTCGGGGGAATTGATGCCCCGCCGAGCAAATGGAAGAGCCCTTTAGAAATATTCAAGGCCGCGTACAAGCACGAAGTCAAAGTTACTGGCTTGATTAATAAAATAGTTGACTTGTCCATCAAGGAGAAAGACCACGCCACCAACAATTTCTTTCAGTGGTTCGTGAAGGAGCAAGTTGAAGAAGAGGCATCTGCGGACGAGATTGTGCAAAAATTAAAACTGGTTGGTAGCAGCGGTAATGCCTTATTCGTGCTGGACAAGGAGATGGCCGCACGACCCCCATTATTTACTTTCCCTGTTTCTGGAGAGTAACCGAGGAGCGGATATATTGGACCTGACTTCATACAGCCTTGAAGACCTATTTCTCTCGGCAATAAAGAGTGAGGTAGACAGCAAGGCGGTTTATTCGAAACTGGCCGAGAGCGTAAGGAATGCTTTTCTGAAAGAAAGAATGAAATTCCTCGCAGCCGAAGAAGAACGGCACAAGAAATTCTTGGTCAAAGCATTCAAAGGGAACTTTTCTGGACGGGAGCCAGTGCTTCCGGAGACCAGCCCGGTTCCGCTTCCGGAGATTATTTTTCCGGACGAGCAAATTCCCATCAGCGAAGTGCTGGAAAGTGCCATGAAGGCAGAGATGGCGGCTCATGATTTCTATCTCTCTTTCGCAGCTCGCCTTGACGACCCTGAGCTAACGAAGACGCTCGAATATTTCGCCCTGATGGAAGAAGGCCATTACGAGCTTCTCAAGGTCGAAAAAGAAAACAGCCTGAAATTCGAGGATTATGATGAATACTGGCCCATGATGCACGCGGGTCCATGACAGGAGGATGATAAGGAGTAAGGGCTTTTGGTTCGAAAACAAGCGCAGTAAGGTGATACAAAATGAAATTTGAACATGTTGAAGGCAAGAATAAAGGCAAAATAGTTCTTTTTGCCCTGAGCACCTGCGTCTGGTGCAAAAGAACAAAGCAGTTTCTTAACGACCTCGGTGTAGAATATGATTACATTTTTGTGGACAATTTGACTGGCAGTGAAAAGGTGGAGACTATGAACGAAGTTGAAAAATGGAATCCCCGCTGCTCTTTTCCCACCTTGATAATAAACGATGAGAAATGCATTGTGGGCTTCAAGGAAGGCCAGATCCGAGAGGCACTTGGCCTTTGATGTTTTATTGGTATGGCAATAGCTTTAAATATCGATTTATTATCCTTAAATATATGTTCGAAAACATGGACGAGATACTAAAAAGCCTCAACTTGAAGGAAATTATTGGATATGCCATAGGATCAGAGAAAGCGGCAGGCAATTATTACAGAATGCTGGTCAAGGTGTTCGACCCGAATGAGCTGGTTAAGACCAAATTTGAAAATATTGCCAAAGACGAAGATATGCACAAATGGGTGCTACTGGATTTTCATAAGGAATTGTTTGGTGATGACAACTATGTAGTTCCCGAGGGCCTTCCACCGTTCGAGAGCGTAGCAGATGTAAACACAGTTGACACCCTCATCGAAGCTTTGAACATCGCAATGCAAAATGAGCGCAATGCGAATAATGTCTATACATTCCTATCAGAGCATCACAAAGAGCACAAGAAACTGTTTAAATATCTAGCGCAGACGGAAATGGGCCATTATGAAACCCTGAAGCAGGAAAAGGGTTTCTTTGACGAAGAGGTTAAGGAAGACGCCGGCTTTAAGGGCCTATCAGTCACTCAGGCCTATCGCTCACCAATGTTCAAGCCCCCAGACCTTACGCGGTAATCGGCCACAAGCTTTTTCTGGTATCTATTCTATCAAGTCTCATGGCCGGGATAAGCGATGAAGACGCGAATAGATTGTATGAAAGATTAGATAGAGAGGCAGAGGAATCCGGTTACCACCTGAATCCAGATGTGGAATTCACTAAAGAGTTAGTTAAAGGCCTCATTATAAACGAGCAAAGATACGGATATATGGCATGCCCTTGCAGGTTGGCAACAGGTGAGAAGGATGAGGACCTGGACATTATTTGTCCTTGTGATTATCGCGATGCGGATGTGGACGAATTCGGTGCGTGTTATTGCGCACTCTACGTTTCAAAGGATATGAAGGAGGGGTTAAAGCGGCCAGAACCAATTCCAGAGAGACGTTCGCCGAACAAAGAAGAAAGGCCACAATTTAGTACAAAGAAAGAAACCTCACCATTCACATCAGTATCATACCCTGTCTGGCGCTGCCGTGTCTGTGGTTATCTGGCAGCGAGGGACGAACCACCGCTAGTGTGCCCCATATGTAAAGCAAAACAAGACCGATTCGAGAGATTTATTTGATGTTTTCAACGGTATATCTTTTCTTCTTTTTTATTAATCAACTGATACAACTTATCCCTTACACCAGATTCGGCATATGAAAAAATGTTCAGCTCGTCTGCGGTCACGCGATTCTTCAAGCGGTATTTCTTCCCATTGAAGATGTGTTCCAGAGTCCATATGATTTTATTCTCTGTCGTCGACAACATCAAAGAGGCGAACACATCTGGGAGATCACCTATTGGCGGTCGGTCGGTGTGGTCGTGTTCCATTGTGGCGGTAATTGTCGTGCCATGCCTATATTCCGACTCAACTGCCAACGAACCCCCAGTTCGTTGACAGGTAGCATCCATCAACGAGAGACCAAGGCCGACGCGGCGTTTGGTCTGTGCCCGTGTTGTAAAGAATGTGTTTTTAATCTTCGATAAATGTTCTGGTTTGATGCCGTGTCCATCATCTTTAATAATGATCTTGTATAAATTTTCGGATGTGGTCTCCTCTACTGTAACATGAATGTTTTGGGCTCCAGCATTTATTGAATTTTGTACGAGATCAAAAATATGGTCGGATAAAGTCCTCAAGTCGGTACACCTTTGTTTTTGTCCTCTGAAACGATGACTATTTCCATTTTGACGCCAGCATTGCTGGATAATATTATTAACTTATCAGAATATTTTTTTATATTATCTAACCCCATTCCCGCTCCAAAACCCCGTTCCCTGACCTCATCAGATGCCGTGGTCCATCCTGGCTGCATTGCAAGTTCTATGTCGTCTATACCCGGACCGTTATCAGTCACTAACATAAACACCTGTCCGCCTTTTAGGTAAGCCCTTATCTCACCTTTGCCATATGCATGCAAGACCACATTTACCTCTGCTTCGTATAACGAAATGCTTGCACGTCTGGTGTCCTCTGGAGGAAACTCATGTTCTTGTAGGAATTTCTTGAATGAAGTGGATCCTTGACCAGCAAGATCTAGGTCTGAACTATCGATAATGTAAGAGTAAAAATCGCCATTTCCGTATGAGTCATGGCTGAGTAGAGACTTCCCTGGCATTAGGATTTCTTCACGCTTCTTTTCATGCAGATATACATTTCCCAACCGTTCCAAGATGTGGAGGGCAAGATCTCCATATGTAATCACTCCGACCACTTTATTATTCTTGTCGATTACGGGATACCTGCCAAAGTTGTAGGTCATTAAATATTCTAATACTGTAGAAACATCCATGTCATCTTTTAGATAGACAACATCTCTGACCATGTGTTTTTCGATGGGGTCGTCTATGAAATTGTTTTCAAGAGCGATAATGATGTTTTCCAAGGTGACAAGACCTACTAGCGCTTCTTTATCATCAACTATGGGCACCCCCGATATTCTGTGATCGCGCATCAGTGCTTTAGCTTCCCTCATAGTCGCCTCTTTCGTGAGTGTTATTGGTGGCGTCGACATGACATCTAAGGCATGGTCATGAATAAGTAACGAATCGAAGTGTTCGTATTTGAGAATTTTCTTCTTACTTGGCGTCACGTAAAGTTCCGCTATGAGTATCACCATCAATACTTCGCATCCCCGCACTAAAGAGAAGTCCGCATGCACTGTATGTTTTCAAAGAAGTGCTGAGAATTGCGATGTTCGCCTTTTTCGCTTCCTCAATAATCTCTTCTGGCGGGATTTTGCCACGCGTAAAGACGACGGCTGAAATGTCCATAAGGTCTGCAGTCCGAATAACCTGGGGACTCAGTAATCCCGTAATTAATAATATGTCTTGAGCGACATACGCCAGCACATCACTCATGAGATCTGATGCACCTGCGTTGTTAATCTCAATGTCGTAACCTTCTGGTATGTAATGTATCTTAGCGTCCAATGTTTTTACAATTTCTTCAATCTTCATCAATATCACCGTTTGGCTTAATCATCATCTAGGAGCAGTATGAACTGGGCATCCCAATGATGAACCCCAATCCGCTATATAAATCTCTTTCCTTAATTGTATTTCCAGCATGATGTTTCAATATTGCGTTCTTTGTCTTTATAATAAAGATTATAACTAACAAATACTATGGTCGTAGATGAAAATAATGGTGATGTGTCATGAAATTATCAGAGATTGCAAACAAACTGAATCTGCAGCAAATTAATAAAACACCTATAAAAGAGGATGTGTCCATTTCCCACGGATATACCTGCGACCTTTTGAGCCAGGTGTTGGCCAGTGCCAAAAACGACTCAATTTGGATAACCGTCCAGAGCCATTTGAATACCATAGGTGTTGCAGTAATGACAGACATATCTGCTGTGGTTGTGTGTGAGGGGCATGACGTTCCTGACGAGGTGATTGATAAGGCTGACGAGGAGCAGATCGCCCTATTCAAAAGTCAGGAGAGTGCGTTTCAATTATCTGGTAAATTATTTGAATGTGGTATACGATGATATCAGAAACAACAGATAAGTTGATGCCTTTCACCGCGGATTTGCATATCCATTCAGCGTT
>DAOVAY010000062.1 GCA_030670795.1 Methanobacteriota archaeon
GTGTTCGCGATATCATCCCTGCCGAACACGGACGGCATCGTCCAGGTATCCGCCATGAAGGTCGGGAACGTTACCGCCAAACTCCACGATATGGAGGTCGGGGACAAGGTTGGCGTCAGGGGGCCGTACGGCAACGATTTCCCTGTTGACGAATGGAAGGGCAAGAACATGGTCTTCATCGGGGCCGGCATCGGAGTTTCTCCGGTGCGGTCGGTTTATCAATATGTATTATCACCGGAGCATCGTAAAGACTATGGGGACGTGACCCTGATCTACGGGGCCAGAACGCCGTCAGACCTGGCATACAAGGACGAATTTAAAGAGCTGGACAGCAGGGACGACCTCGACCTTTGGCTCTGCATCGACTGGAAGTTCGGCCCGAAGGGGCCCACCGGAGAGAGCGCGATGGAGGGATGGCCTGCTATCAACATGCAGGCCCCGGGAGAGACAAAGATACCCGAGGGCGTCAACAAGTTCACATGCTTCGTTCCGCAGCTCGTCGAGGTCACGAAGCCAGGCCCCGATAATGCCATCGTGGTCACGTGCGGCCCGCCCATCGCCATCAAGTTCATCACGCAGGCACTGGACAAGCTCGGATGGAGCCCATCCCAGATTTATACAACGTTGGAGAACAGGATGAAGTGCGGGATCGGGAAATGCGGACGATGTAATATTGGAGACCTGTACATTTGTAAGGATGGCCCAGTTTTTACATATGAAGAAATCAAGAATATGGTGAATGAATCCTAGGTGATATGTTGAGAGGTGAAGACAGATGAGTGACGAAGACGCGAAAAACGGCGCACCACCAGAGCAAGAGGAAGGCGAAGAGCCGACTTCGAGCGAGGAGAGTGCCAGCGTCTTACCCGAACAGCCGCCTTCAGACGAAGTGAAGGATGAATCACCTGAACGAAAGGAGGGCGATAAGCCGACACCTTCTGAGGAGGAGGTCGTGGAGACGGCCGAGCCTGGACCAGAACCTGCTCCAGAAGAAGAGACTTCCGAAGGTGAGGAACCTGCGGAAGAGGCCCCGGCTGAGGAGGAACCCCATGCCGAGGAACCTGTGAAGGAAGTGCCAGAGCGGGTCGTAATCGTAGAGCCGCGAGTCGGCGTATACGTTTGTGAGTGTGGCATCAATATCTCAGCCACCGTCGATGTGCCAAAGGTCGCGGAGCATGCGAAAAACCTACCAAATGTTGCAGTAAGCAGATATTACAAATATATGTGTTCAGACCCTGGCCAGTTACTTATCAAGGATGATATAAAAGAACTTGGGCTCACCCATGTAGTGGTAGCCTCTTGCTCACCGAGAATGCACGAACCCACTTTCAGGGCTGCGGTAGAGGAAGCCGGTATGAATGCCTACTGTTTTGAAATGGCCAATATCAGGGAACAATGTTCGTGGGTTCATAAAGACAGGGAAAAGGCTACCGAAAAAGCCAGCGATCTTGTAACTGCGGCCGTGGGTCGGGCCGCCCTTTTGGTGCCTTTGGAGAAAAGAAAGATAGATGTCACCCCGACTGCCCTTGTTATCGGTGCTGGCATAGCCGGAATACAGACAGCACTCGACATAGCAGATACGGGATATAAGACCTATCTGGTGGAGCGCACACCGAGTGTCGGCGGAAGAATGTCGCAGTTGGACAAGACCTTTCCCACGTTGGATTGCTCGGCTTGCATACTGACTCCGAAGATGGTCGATGTCGCCAGACATCCCAATATCGAATTACTCACTTATTCGGAAGTGACTGGCATCGATGGATACGTTGGAAACTTCAAGGTCAAAGTAAATAAAAAGGCACGGTCAATAGACGAATCAAAATGTACTGGCTGTGGTGATTGCACAGAGAATTGCCCTGTACTGCTTGTACCGCAGATACCGGAAAAGCCAATGGAAGCCCCAGAAGTGAGAGACCGGGAAGATATCGATGAGCTGATTGCCAAACAATCTCACCATCAAGCTCCGCTTGTACAAATCATGCTAGATGTGAACGAAAAATACAGATACCTTCCGAAAGATGTGCTGGAATACCTCTCTTTCAAACTAGATATCCCCTTCAGCGCCATATACAGGGTGGCGACTTTCTATAAATCACTCAGTCTTGTGCCCCGTGGACGATTCCATATAAAGGCCTGTCTTGGCACTGCCTGTCACGTCAGAGGTGCCAGAAAAATCGTTGATGCCATCAGAAACCAGATTGCCGAAACTGAGGAAGGACTCTTCTCATTGGAAAGGGTCAACTGCCTCGGTGCCTGTGCAATTGGTCCCACTGTTGTAGTCAACGATGACTACCACGGGAACATGACAGCCAGCAAAACGAATGAACTACTCAAGTCCCTGGAAAGTGAGTATCGCGCATCTTTGGAGGTGGAGGAATGAACATCACGAACCCTAAAGATTTGGAGAACATGAGGAAGGGCATCCAAGACAGAAAGGACCCGAATAAAACGGTAATCACAATCTGTGGTGGCACCGGATGTAAGGCCTCTGGTGCCGATAATTTAATTGAAGCCTTTAAAGAGGAAATCCAAAAACAGAACCTTCAGGATAAAGTCGATGTTCGGTCCACTGGCTGTCACGGTTTCTGCGAAAAAGGTCCCATCGTTGTAATTTATCCCAGCAAAATTTTCTACCCCAAGGTTACACCAGAGATAGCTCCGAGAATCGTCACGGAGACCGTTGTGAATAATAAGGTAATTGAGGAATTCCTTTACGTGGACCCGATTACTGGTGAGAAAATAACTCATGAAGACGACGTACCTTTTTACCTGAGGCAAGACCGAATAATTCTCGCCAGCAACGGCTTGATCGACCCCACGAGTATAGAAGATTACATCGGTCTGAATGGCTATTCTGCCCTGGCAAAGGTGCTTACTGGTATGGGTCCGGAAGAAGTCATCGATGAGGTTAAAGCATCAGGACTTAGGGGCCGCGGCGGTGCGGGATTTCCGACAGGCTTGAAATGGAGCTTCTGTAGAAATGCCAAGGGAGAGCAGAAATATATCATTTGCAATGCAGACGAAGGCGACCCTGGCGCATATATGGACAGAAGTGTGCTGGAAGGCAACCCGCACAGCGTGATAGAGGGTATGATTATCGGTGCCTATGCCATAGGGGCCAGCAAAGGTTATGTCTACGTTAGGGGTGAATACCCCCTGGCAGTTCATAACCTCGATGTTGCATTGAAACAGGCAGAGGAGCTCGGATTGCTGGGCGAAAATATTCTCGGAACCGAGTTCAACTTCGACCTCAAAATATACAAAGGCGCCGGAGCATTCGTTTGTGGCGAGGAGTCTGCATTAATCGCGTCCATCGAGGGCAGACAGGGTGAACCAAGACAGCGACCGCCGTTCCCTGCACAGTCTGGCCTTTGGGGTGCTCCGACCAATATCAATAACGTAGAAACCTGGGCGAACGTTAGCCACATCATAAACAAAGGAGCCGATTGGTACGCTAGTATCGGAACCGAGGGAAGTAAAGGCTCAAAGATATTTTCTCTCGTAGGGAAAATCAACAACACAGGCCTAGTCGAAGTGCCGATCGGAACACCGTTGCGAAAAATCGTTTATGATATCGGTGGCGGCATACCGGAGAACCGAAAATTCAAGGCAGTACAGACCGGCGGACCGTCCGGAGGCTGCATTCCCAACGAGCATCTCGACACTCCGGTCGATTACGAAGAACTGACGAAAATCGGCTCGATCATGGGCTCTGGCGGTTTAATAGTCATGGACGAAGACACCTGCATGGTCGATATCGCAAGGTATTTCATCAACTTCACGGCAGATGAGTCATGCGGTAAATGTTCATCATGTCGGGAAGGCTCGCAAAGGATGCTCGAGATATTAACCGATGTTACGGAGGGACTAGGTAAAATTGAAGACCTCAAACTCCTTGTAGAGTTGTCAGACCATATCAAAAGTACATCCATGTGTGCCTTGGGCCAGACCTTGCCCAACCCTGTTTTGAGCACGATGAAATATTTCATGAATGAATACGAGGACCACATACTTCATGAAAAATGCACAGCGTCGGTTTGCAGCAGCCTGTTTGACGCCCCGTGCCAGAACACCTGCCCTGCCGAGACCAACGTGCCGGGTTACATCCAGTTAATCAAAGAAGGGCGATATTTCGAGGCTTATGACCTCAACAGAGAGGTTAATCCATTGACTGCGGTTTGCGGTCGTGTTTGCCCACACCCATGCCAGGCAAGGTGCAAGAGGGGAGAATACGATGAATCATTGAATATCGTGACCCTGAAACGTGGAATCGCGGATTATGTCTTCGAGCATAGGGACGAATACCAGCCCAATATCAAAAAGCTTGATGATACAGGAAAGAAAATCGCGATAATCGGCGGCGGACCTGCTGGCTTATCTGCCGCCTATTTCCTGAGACGATTGGGACATTCACCCACAATATACGAGGCCGAAGAAAAGCTGGGAGGAATGCTGGTTTGGGGCATACCTTCCTATAGACTTCCAAGAGATGTCATAGAACAGGAGATTCAGGACATATTAAACCTGGGAGTTGAAGTAAAATTAAACACCAGAATCGGACAGGACATCAATTTCGACCAGCTCAAATCTGAAAACGATGCTGTACTCATCTCTGTTGGTGCGACGAGAGAACTGAAACTGGACATAGAGAACGAAGATGCGGAAGGAGTTTTCACAAGTCTAGATATGCTCAAGAAAGTCGAAGATGGAAAATTCGAGGTCGGGAAGATGGTTGCCGTTATAGGCGGAGGTAACGCCGCGATTGATGCCGCAAGGACTGCGAAGAGGTTCGGGGCGGAAGTCACCATCGTGTACAGGCGAGAAAAGAAGGATATGCCCGCCTTTGAAGAAGAGATAGAAGCCGCGGAAGAAGAAGATATTAAAATTATACTATGTGCGGCACCAAAAAGAATCATTACCGATGGTACCAAAATTACGGGGCTTGAATGTTTGCAAATGGAACTGGGTGAATTTGACAGAAGTGGTCGAAGACGCCCGCAACCCGTCGATGGCTCGGAATTCACCCTCGATGTTGACATGGTAATAGTTTCAATTGGCCAACAGCCAGACACAGATTTTGTCCCTGAATCCACTGACCTTGAGAGAAGAAGAAACGGGACGATTTCTGCTCACAAATGGGAGATGAGCACCAATGTGGACAACGTGTTTGCGGCAGGCGATGCCGTTCTGGGTCCGAGTACTGTTATCGAATCCATAGCGCAGGGATATAAAGCTGCAATCACAATAGACGAGAAATTGATGGGAGAATCAAGGGCAAGTCAAATAAAGACTGATATCAGCTATGAGATGGTGCTTCCGGAACCTGCGGAGGAGAAGGAAGCAAAAACATGCCCAATGACCATGGACGCAGAGGAGCGTTGCAATAATTTCACGGAAGTGGTCAAGGGATTTACCATCGAGCAGATGCAGCATGAAGCCAGTCGATGTCTCAGATGTGACATCAAGGAGGAGCCTGAAGAAGATATGGGAACGAGCGAGCCAGACGATGCTGGCGGTGAAGACCAAGGAGGGACTGAATAATGGCCTTCAAATTCACTATTGACCGAACAGAATATGAGGTTGATGAAGAAAAAACAATCCTTGAAGTTGCCCAGGAGAACAACATCGAAATACCTACCCTGTGCTACAATAAAGCTCTGACACCTTATGGCTCCTGCCGACTTTGTGTGGTTGAATTGGCAAGTGATAGAGGGTCTCGATTGGTCAGTGCATGTACATTTCCTATATCTGACGGTTTGAACGTTCTGACAGATTCCGAAATGGTAATGAAGAGCCGGAAAATGACAATTGAACTGTTGTTGTCGCGCTCCCCTGAGGAAGAAGTCCTGATTGATCTTGCAAAAGAACTCGGAGTCGGAGAGCCGAGATTCAAGATGAAGGATGATAACTGCATTTTCTGCGGACTTTGTGTCAGGATGTGCGAAAGCATGGGTATTCAGGCCATCAACTTCACAGGCCGTGGCATGGACCGCGAGCTGGGAACCCCATATTTGGAGCCGTCCGATGTTTGTATGACCTGCGGTGCCTGTGCTTTCATATGCCCCACTTCACGATTCACACATGAAAAGGCCGAGCGAATTAGCGGTAACAAACCAATCCCAATCCCTGCGGAATTCAACGAAGGCATGGATTCTAGACACGTGAATTATATTCCATTTCCGCAGGCAGTCCCGAAAATACCAGTCATCGATAAAGAGAGATGTGTGTACTACCAGACAGGTAATTGTAAGACTTGTGAGAACTTCTGCGAGGCTGGCGCCATATTGTACGACCAAGAAGATGAGATTCTGGAACTGGATATCGGCTCGATTGTGATTGCCACAGGCTTCGATATGTATGACCCAAATCTAAAGCCAGAATTCGGATACGGCAAAATTGACAATGTCATCACAGGAATGGAATTCGAGAGGCTGGTATCTGCCTCCGGCCCGACAGAGGGACATATTGAGATTAATGGAAAAGAACCGAAAAAGGTGGTCTTCATCCAGTGTGTTGGCTCACGGGAGAGAGATGGCAATGAATATTGTTCCCGTGTCTGCTGCATGTACACGGCCAAGCACGGGCATCTTGTCAGGGAGAAGCTCCCAGATGCTGAGGTTACGGTTTATTTTACTGACGTGAGGGCATTCGGAAAGGGCTTCGAGGAATTCTACAACAGAGTGATGGGCGAGGGCGTCAAATACCTCCGAAGAGAATTGGACGATCCAATCGAAGTGGTGGAGAATGATGATACGGCAGTTGTCAAAGCAGAGGGACACCCAGATATAGAAGCGGACCTCGTGGTGCTGGCAACAGCTATTGTTCCCAGAGCAGATACACCCGAAATGGCACGAATATTCAACATTTCCCAGAGTGCAGACGGTTTCTTCCTGGAGGCACATCCGAAACTCAAGCCGGTTGACACAGCCACTGAAGGCATATTTTTGGCTGGTTGCTCACAAAGCCCGAAGGACATTCCAGATACCGTGGCTCAGGCAAGCGGTGCAGCGTCCAGAGTTTGTGATATACTCTCAAAAGACCAGATTGAGGCTGAAAGTATTGTGTCTCATGTGAATGAAGAAATCTGTAGTGGCTGCGGCATATGCGTGGACACGTGTCCTTATGGTGCTATTGAGCTGGAAGAGAGGGTTGTTACCGCGAATGAGAGAGAGGCTCTTTTCGATACTGTGGTTCAAACGGCTGTGGTCAGTTCTGCGTTATGCAAAGGCTGTGGCGCATGCGCGGGAATCTGCCCAAGCGGGGCGATAGACCAACACTGTTTCGAGGTCGAACAGATTTCAGCGATGATTAGGTCTTTGTTGATAGAAAGTAACACGAAAAATTAATCAGATTATCAAAGACTCCGAAAAGAGAGTTTTCGAAAGATCAAATAGGTTTCTAGCCATTGTTATTTATATAATTCTTTCCAATCCTTTTTTGCAGTTTCCTCAACGCGGTGACTTGACATATCCGCCCTTTCTGATGCTCTTCTTGCTTTATGTGAAATCGTTATTTTCCCTTGACCCTCTCCTCTTATGCAGTTTAAACAGTTTTCAACGTCCAGTTCTTTCAACCATAACTTCATTGTTGGGGGTCTCATCATATCAATATAATGTGAATCAGACGAGGAGATAATGTTCAAATCGGTATCCTTAAAAAACCTTTGCCGAAAATCATCTATATTCTGTGGATCGCGTATCTCAATCGCATCAAATTTTATCTCCGGGGGAATGTAGCCGAGATGAGATATCACACTAAATCCCCTATCTACGTGGGCAGCCACCGCAATACCATTGAAATCATGTATCAGGTCTACTAGTTTATCTATAGTCAAATTTACCGGCATTGAGAGCATTGCCTCCTCTTCTCCAACAACCTCTCCAGAAACATCAATCTTGATTTGATTGCCTAATCGTGATGGGTCATTTTTCATGACCTGCATAAACCCAGGTTTTACTACAGATTCACAAAAGGATTCTAACGTCTGGATGCTTGGAAAATAGCCTAGTAAATGTATTTCCTCAGAGCTCTGGAGTTCAATGCCTGGAATGAATAAAATGTCTTTCTCTTTAGCTTCTGCATCAAACGCGGCGCAGTTATAACCCGAATTATGATCTGTGATGGAAAAAACATCAATACCCAAGCTGAATATTTTTTTAATAACTTCATCTGGAGTCATCTTGTTTTCAGCACAAGGCGATAGCGCAGAATGTATATGTAAATCTGCAGATAACGGTTTCAATCTATCATCAGCTGTTGAATTCATCTGATTCCACATTCATATAATTTGCCGGAAAGGGTAAATGCGTTTTCTTGACTTATAAATAAAGAAATCTTTTCTTCGTCGGCCTTTTCAATCACATTGTCCGAGACTTCATGACCCTCACAGATGACCACGGCTGGTATGCCTGCCATTACCGCGACCCCCATCACATTCAGATGACTTTGAATCGTGAACCAAATTGAACCCTGTTCTGCGCTGGCCAACACCTGGCTCAAAAGGTCACAAGTATATCCTTGGGTTATGTCAACATCTTCTTGGATCGGGGTTTTATTTATATTTTGTAAATTCAACTCGATTACAATTTCTGATAATTTCATGAAACATCACCTTCGTTTTCATGTATAGGTATAGATTTCCTCTAAGGCCATAGTGTTTGTTGATTATAATCTTTGTCGTGATTTTGGAGAAAGATATATATGCGAATTTTAGTTCATCGTTGATATATCCAGTTTATACTGCTCATAAAAAAATATCGAAGAACCGGTGATATAGATGAAAATCGATGAAATAACCAAAATACTGAATGCTAATGTTCATTACATTCCAGAGGGATTTAACGTAGACATTTCATATGCTGGTGCATCAGACCTGATGAGCGATGTGCTGGCATATGTCGCCCAGGATATATTATTGATCACAGGACTCTTGAGCCCCCAGGTCATTCGGACTGCAGACCTTATGGATATCTCAGTTGTGTTGTTTACACGCGGTAAAGTCCCACCACAGGATATCATCGAAGAAGCAAGAAAGGCTAACATCACAGTCCTAAGCACAACTCTGAAAACATACAGTGTCTGTGGGCTACTCTATTGTGCTGGTATGCGAAGTATTGACGGCGATTCTGGGGAGGACCATGGCACCGGATAAAAAAAAGTTGCTAAAATACGAAGATTATGGTTCGTTACTTGTTCATGACCGTGTTTCAGATTTTATGTCGACACCGCCGATAACGCTTACTGAAGGAAGCACAATGGTCGATGCAAAGGCTTTGATGCGCGACCACAGGATATCTGGAGTAGCCATTGTGGATGGAGATGGTAAGTTGATAGGTCTGGTCAGCCTGGAAAACATCATCATCGCTCTGGAAAATAATTGGATGGACGAGCCAATCGAAAAGCACATGGTTGAAGACGTGGTCTGCCTGACAGACGACATGGAAGTTACCACGGTTATTGAATATTTGATGACTTACAGTTATGGTCGGTATCCTGTAATCGATAAAGATAACAAGGTAGTGGGAATCGTAACGAACGGGGACCTGATATTACACATTCTCGAGCGGCTGGGAACTGTATATTTGCATGATAAAAGACGGGACGAAATCCTGACACCCAGTAAATATCTCCTCAGCCCGGAAAAATTTATTAGTGAAGAGTATTTTTCATTTAATATCAGCAGCTCAGA